>CAJWLY010000023.1 GCA_913043155.1 uncultured Nitrospinaceae bacterium
ACCTGGAAGCTACCCCCAGGCAGAAAAAATAAAAGATTGCCGCGGCGAGGCGCCCCGTGCGCTCCTCCTCTATACCCGGATTGTATTCGGAAAGGTCGAATAATGCCACCGCGGGATGCTCTCCAGCCTATGTAGATCAATTATTCCAGGATATGGCCGGTGAATATTAGGCCCTAAGGGAGGATTTGTAAACCATCGTTCGGATTTCACGCCCTCTTGTGCGGGAGACACTCTTTTGATATATTTTCTACCACAGAACTCAAATTATTTAATGGACCCTTTTGCAGGAGAAACGACGATGTCGAATTCCGTCGAAGCACTTAAAGCGGCGATTGAGCTGGAAAAACAGGCTCTCGAAAAATACCGGGAGGCTCTTCCCCATGTAACCCACGCACAAACCCGTGAAGCGATCGAAAAATGTGCTTCTGAGAAGAACCAACAAATCGATGCACTTCACTGGATGATCATGGCCGAAGCGGGGCAATTGAAAACTGAGGAAGCGCCCAGTGAGACCCCTGCCGCGGAAAGCGAATCCGGAACGCCCAAGGCCGGGAAATGCCCATTTTCTGGCGCGCTTGCCGATATGGGGATCGATATTTCAAAGATGGGAGATATGTCTAAAATGGGGGATATGGCTGAGATGATGAAGGGACATTCATCTGATGATTCTAAGTCCTAAGTTCTCGGTTTCATTCTGGAGGTTGTTATGCCAGACGATTCTCCCCAGAAAATTTTAATTGAGTGTCGTAGTTGCGGTATCGAGAATCAGATCAGCGGTTATATTCCCGGTATGTATATACACTGCAATCAGTGCCGGGAGCGCTTAATCGGCTAATCCGCAGCGCCCCTTCCTTGGGGTCATCGCATTAGGCGCCTCGCTCCGTATTGAGACGAACCTTCTTGAGATACATGAGCTCCATAGAGTTTATTTCCAATCCATTGACATGGGGTTTGATCAAAAGATTCTGTGTGGAAACGAAAAGCGGGATCATCGCGGCATCGGTTTCGGTTAATATCCTCTGGGCTTCGTTATAGACGTCAAGCCGTTCTTCAGGGTCGTGCAGGGTTGCCCCCAGCGCCACAAGCTCGTCGTATCGGGCATTGCTCCATTGAAGGCGATTGTTACCGCTTGTGGAGATGAACAGGTTCATAAAGTTATCCGGGTCCGGGAAATCCGCTCCCCATCCCAGTCTAAAAACCTGGGGTGGATCGACCTGAAGTCTACTGAGAAACACTTTCCATTCCTGACTTTCGAGTTCTATAGATACCTTGAGGTATTTCTTCCATTGGGCTTGAAGGAATTCAGCAATCAAGCGGTTCGTATCGTTCGTGTTATACATGGCGGTGATTTTTGGAAAGTCCTTTCCGTTGGCGTAACCTGCTTCCGCCAATAATGACCGCGCTTTTTCCGGGTTGAACTTTGCCCCGATGTTTGGATTGTAACCAAACATTCCCTTGGGAATCCATGACGAGGTAGGAAGTTCTCCGCCCTTAAGGAGAAGGGGGAGGCGAGAGCGATCGATTGCATGGGCAAAGGCTCGCCTAACGAGTGTATTGTCAAACGGAGGTTTGGTTACGTTGATTCCATAATAATATCCGCGTAATTGCGGCAGGCTACTATATTCTGGGTGATCTCTAAAATGGGGAATGGCCACTGGTGGTAGTTCCACTATTTCCAGCTCGCCGGTTTCGTAAAGAGTGAGTGCAGTGGTTCTTTCCTTAATCACATAAGCCAGAACTGTGTCGAGAGCAGGCCGCCCTTCGTAGAACCGTTCGTTCGCTGCAAGGACCAGTTTGTATTCGTGGTGCCACTCGGCGAGTTTGAAGGGTCCGTTGGTTACGATCTTGTCCGGATCGGTCCAGTGATCGCCGAATTTTTCGACGATGTCTTTCCGTTGGGGGAAGGTCACCATGAATGTGGTGATGCTAGGAAAGTAGACTACCGGTTTTTTCAGCCGCACTTCGAGGACGCGGGGAGAAAGGGCGCGCACGCCGACCTCGGATGCATCTTTGATCAGTCCGGAGTTGTATTCATAAGCGTTCTCGATATCGAACAGAAAGTAAGCGTACTGCGCTGCTGTGGTGGGGTTGAGCAAACGTTTCCATGAATACTCGAAATCCTCTGCCGTCACCGGTTGGCCGTCGGACCACAGCACGTCATCCCGGAGATAGTAAGTGATGGTTTTTCCGTCTTTGGAAAACTCCCATCGCTCCGCAACGGCAGGCACAGCTTCTAAGTTGGCATTGTACTGGGTGAGCCCTTCCATGAGGTTGGTTAGGATGTTGAAGGAGACGCTGTCCGTAGCCAGAGTCCAGTCCAGAGTCGGGGGCTCGTTACCTATGGGCATGCGGAATATCTGCCCTGTTCTGGTTTCACCTCCGGAACACCCGGCAAGGAAACCTAGAAATATTGCAACCGCAAGGAGGGTTCCAGGTAAGCGACCAGCTTTGTTATGGGTCCGTTGTGCAATGGTCATGTCGTCCAGAATAACACCCAGCTAGCTTTGAGGGCAATATGGCGGTGAATGGAACGGCACCTTGTTTGGATGGGGTAGCATGCGACGCCAGAGGAAAAGACGCTAGATATCTTCGTCCATCAAAACTTGAAAGACCATTTCATTTGCCACCGACGGCCCTGATCCAGCAGATACCTCTTTACTTTTCAGGGTGCATCGATAAAATAACCCCTCAACCTTATCCTAAGAAGCTATGCCTACGGAAGCAAGAAAACCAAAAATTGAGGACCTATCCTACGTCCGTAAATGGATCAAGCGGTGCCTGAGCAAGGACGGCAAGACTCTCGATTTTTCCAGCAGGGGTATTGATAACCAGGTCGCAATGGAATTAGCAGAAAACGTGGCATTGCCTGATATTGAAATCCTTTATTTACATACCAACAAAATCAAGGACATGGGGTTGGAAGAGTTGGCCCAGTCAGAATTGTTTTCTCCGCTTCACGAACTGTGGCTGTATGAAAACCTCATTCGTGACGACGGAGCACGGGCTCTGGCCGAATCGGAACAGCTTAGGAAGTTGCGCTATCTGAGTCTTTACACCAACCGGATTGCAGACGACGGGGCCGTGGCCCTGGCTGAATCGGAAACGTTGTACAACCTGGAGACGTTGGACCTCTCGTTCAATCGTGTGGGCGACCGAGGAGCCCGTGCGCTGGCGAATTCGAAAAATTTAAAAAAACTTAAAACGCTTCATCTCGATGCCAACCGAATTGGTTACGAGGGAATGAAAGCTCTGGCCGAGGCACCTGGACTTCCCGCTCTGCATGAGCTCAACATGCAGTACAACCTTATCGATCCCCGAGGACTAGAGCTGCTTCAGGAGTCGGACCGACTAAAAGGCTTACAGATGTTTAAATCCGATTGTCCTGCCGATAACTGACCCAATATGAAACCGAGCAAAGGCGATCTGTATATTGTCGACCTGTTAAGAAAAAGCGTCGAAAGTGGAAACCGCTGTCTCGATCTGAGCTACGAACGACTTGGTGACGTGGGAGCTATTTTTCTAGCGCGGATGAAAGACTTGTCCCATGTCACTCAACTGAATCTGAGCTGGAACGAGCTGACCGATGTGGGAATCGAAGCTCTGGTAAAGTGCTCCTCATTGACCGGACTCACCACGCTAATCTTGGAAGCCAATGAGATTGGTGATGGGGGTGCGCGGGCGATCTCCGAAGCTAAATTATTTGCCAAGCTCAAACATCTGAGCCTGACAAAAAACCAGATTGGCGACTCCGGGGCATTGCACCTCATTAAGTCCGGAGCCCTGACCCAACTCGAAACGCTGGACCTAGAATTAAACCGGATCGGGGAAGAACGTCTGGCGAAGTTTCCGGATGGTACGGCTGTGGTTTCACTTGCACGGCTTAACCTGCGCAGAAACCAGCTGGGTGACGAAACGGTTTCCGACTGGCTGCAAACGGGAGCGTTCGTGCCCGTGCGGCATCTCAACCTAGGCTGGAACGGGATCGGTGATACGGGTGCAGGTTTGCTGGCAAAATCGCCGACCCTTGCTCGCGTCGAACAACTACTTCTCGACTCCAATTCCATTGGCAACGTGGGAGCCGAGGCTATTGCTCAATCCAAGCAACTGGAGTCCCTCACCGATCTTTATCTATACGATAATGATTACAATGGCACTTCCGAGACGGCCCTCATGGATTTACGTATCCGTCTGCTTTTAAAGAAGCGCTTCTCGGGAACGGAGCTGAACTTGAATGGTCAGCGGCTGGAGAATGCCGGGCTCAAAGCCCTTGCCCGGTCGGATCAGCTAACCGGGGTGGAAACGCTTTCGCTGAGGAACAATCATTTTGACCATGTCGGACTTGAAGCGTTGGCGCAAAGCAAACATTTGTCAGCGCTCAAATCGCTCAACCTGATGGACAACCCGATAAGGAACAAGGGAGTGATTATTCTGGCGGAATCCGAAGCCTTCTCCGGTCTGAGAAACCTGAATCTAGAAAATTGCGGAATTATGCCTGCCGGTGTTCTGGCATTGGCGCGGTCGGCAACTCTCAATGGGCTGGAAGAAATTACGCTCAACAAAAACGAAATTAAGGAAAGAGGATTTCAGCACCTGACCGCTTCTGAAAATTTTACCAACCTCAAAAGCCTCAAGGCGGGAGACGTTTTTGTCGGAGATTTGGCAGTAAAATCAATTGCGCTTTCTGCGCACTTGGGGAAACTGGAAGAGCTTTGTCTGAACGGCAATAATATCACCCGCGATGGAGTCGATACTCTCTGCAATGCGTCCAACCTCAAAGCGCTTAAGAGAATCGATTTCAGGCGTAATCTCATGCAATACGAAGACTGTATCCTGCTTACCGATTTGCCCCGCTTTAAAAAAATGGAAATGGTCCGTTTTTAAAAAAACTCCTTGCCTTTTCAACGCCAGCAGGTATGTCAAACTTTTCAAATGCTGAATTTTTTCGTTTCCAAGTGTTTTGAAAATTTATCGTAAAACTGACATAATGATTTTATGAAAAAAATCATCATCGTCGGCGGTGGTATTGCAGGTCTTGCAGCGGCTTATCGCGTTCAGGAGGAGATTGCGCGAGGCGCGTCCATTGAGTGTGTTCTTCTCGATTCTGCTGAAAAATTCGGTGGAAAGATATCGACTCTTCGGTTTAATGGGTTCATCGTTGAGCGTGGTCCCGACTCTTTTATCTCGCAGAAACCGCATGCCATCGAACTGTGCCGGAAGATAGGCCTTACCGATCGGCTCACTGGTACCAACCCGGGCCATACCAGTACCTACGTTTACGTTAATAAAAAACTGGTAACCATGCCCGATGGGCTAAGTCTGATGATTCCGACTAAGTTCATGCCGTTTGTTTTCAACTCACTCTTCACCCTGCCGGGGAAGGTTCGAATGGGGCTGGATCTGTTCATCCCCAAAAAAAAGGACAATGCGGATGAAAGCCTCGCTTCGTTTGTGAGGCGACGCATGGGCGAAGAGGCGCTTGAAAAAATGGCCGAGCCCATGCTCGCGGGGATCTATGCCTCCGATCCGGAAACGATGAGCATTAACAGCACTTTTCCCATGTTCGTTCAGACCGAGCAGAAATATCGTTCGCTCATTCTCGGTATGCTGGCGCAAAAACGGCGACAGGCCAACATAAATTCTAGGACATCGAGCGCAAGCCAGCCCTTTTCCCTGTTCATGACTCTTAGAAATGGACTGGATGAAATGGTGGAGACGCTCGTCGAGAAATCACCTGCAATAACTTTTCTCAAGGGGACTGGGGTGGCCGACCTCAGGGTCTCGGGAGAAGGATGGCGCCTGACCCTTGACGACGGGAGTGTGATGGATACCGATGCGGTCATGCTCGCCACCCCAGCAAACATTTCGGCCCACCTTGTAGAAAAAACCGCTCCTAAGGTGACGGAGTTGCTGAACAGGATCCGCTACGTATCGACGGCTACCGTATCGATTGCATATAAGAAAGAGAGGTTTCCACACGCACTGGACGGATTTGGGTTTGTGGTGCCCAAAACGGAGGGGCGGAAAATTCTTGCCTGTACCTGGACATCGTCAAAATTTCCTGAGCGCGTGCCCGAGGGGTACGTTATGCTTCGCTGTTTCGTCGGCGGGGCGCTGCAGGAAGAGTTGGCAGAACAGGATGAAGATGCGATTGCCGCCCTGACGTTGAAGGAACTGCATGACATTATGGGCGTCGACCGCGAGCCGGAATTCATAAAAGTGTTTCATAATCGAAAGGCTAACGTGCAGTACCGTGTGGGACATTCCGCATTAATCGATTCGGTACGGGATGTGTTGAAATTCACTCCTGGCCTCTACCTCACCGGAAGCGCCTACACCGGTATTGGTATTCCCGACTGCATCCGGGATGGAACCCATGCTGCTACAGAGGCTATAGATTTCTTGGTGGGTCAATCCTCGGCAGGGGTTTAGCATCTAAATCGGTAAGACTCTAAATGTCATTTAGGAAAAAACTATGAGGTGGGCATCCCATTTATCTACCGACGATGCGATTGAAGCGTGTGTTGAGCGGTCGACCGAAGCGGTTCGAAAACAGATGGGGGGTGAAGAAGTTCACCTAACTCTTATTTTTGTTGCATCGCAATTTAAGGATCAGTATGAAGAAGTTCAAAAACTGATCCGTAATAAGATGGATCCGGGTTGGTTCATCGGTTGTTCCGGCGGCGGTATCATCGGCGGCGGCAAGGAAGTGGAACAGCAGGCCGCATTTAGCATCACCTGCGCCAACATGCCAGGCGTGGAAATCCAAAGCATCTATTCCGATACCATGAGCCTACCGAATCAGGATACTGCCCCCGGTATCTGGCGGGAATGGCTCGGTATCGATGCCGAGAAGCAGCCCAAGTTTATTTTTCTTGCCGATCCGTTTTCGTTTCGCGGCGAGGAGTTTCTATCAGGAGTCGACTTCGCCTATCCGAAAAGCAGGAAGGTGGGCGGGCTCGCTAGCGGCGCCAATATGCAGGGAGGTAACGTGCTCTACCTCGATGACAAGACATACCACAACGGGTTGATTGGGCTAGCGCTCAGCGGCAACATCGCAATGGACACCATCGTCGCCCAGGGGTGCCGTCCGATAGGTAAACCAGTCAAGGTCACAAAATGTGAAAATACTCTGCTCACAGAACTCGATGGACAGCCTCCACTGGAAGTCCTGCAGAAAGTTTACGAGGGACTGAACGAAAACGATCGGCAACTAGTGCAAACTTCGCTGTTTCTTGGCATCGAGATGGATCCGCTAAAAGACAATCCGCAACAGGGTGACTTTCTCATCCGCAACATCATGGGTGCCGACCAGGCAAACGGCGGCATCGCCATAGGCTCGATATTGCGCGAAGGACAACTGGTCCAGTTCCACCTGCGGGATAAAATTATGTCTGCCGAAGACTTGAAGCTAATGCTGGATCGTTACCGCTCTGGTGGCAACTCAAAGGATGCGAGCGGTGCGTTGCTGTTTTCCTGCTTGGGTCGAGGACAATACCTGTACGGAAAACCCAACCACGATTCCGACATGTTTCGAGATCAACTCGGCGACATCCCGTTGGGCGGGTTCTTTTGTAACGGCGAGATCGGACCGGTGGGGAATACTACCTTTCTGCACGGGTACACCAGCTCCTTCGGAATATTCAGGGAAGCCCGCTAAGCGCAGGACTAGCCATAAGAGGCACTACGTGAGAATCACTATTACAGGTTCTGGAACAGCGGTGCCTTCGAACGAGCGGTATTCTTCCGGAGTGTTTGTCGAAAACAGTGGCATCCGTTCGATGATCGATTTTGGTTATGGCACCCTGCACCACCTGCTGAAACTGAACCTTACCTACCACGACATCGATCGCATCTTCTTTACGCACAATCACCCCGACCATATGTGCGATCTGGTCCCGTTTCTTTTCGCGACGCGGTATGAAGCAGACCCGCGGACGAGCGATCTGGAGATTGTCGGTGCGCCCGGTTTTGGCGCATATTTCGACACCCTCATGCAGGCCTACAAACGCTGGCTCGTTCCAACAACTTATACACTGCAGGTTACCGAACAGGATGAGGAGACGCGGGAGTACGGTGGATTAACCGTTACTTCGAAAAAAGTGGAGCATGTTGTGTTGAGTAGGGGGTACCGATTTAAAGATACTGGTGGGAAAACACTTGTCGTCTCTGGTGATACCGATTACTGCGAAGGCATGATCGATCTGGGAAAGGAAGCGGATCTTATGATTCTTGAATGTTCTGTGCCTGATAGTATGAAAGTGCAAGGCCACCTCACGCCCACCGAATGCGGCAAACTTGCACGTGAGGCTAACTGCAAAAAGTTATGCCTCACCCATTTTTACCCCGTCTGCGATCTCGAAGAAGTGCATGCCGCTTGTTCCAGAGAATATGGCGGTGAACTGGTCCTTGCTGAAGACTTGATGGAATTTGAGTTGTAGCTCAGGAGACAGGATCAGGTGGACTGCTAAAGAGCGCATGTTTTGTCTGGATAAAGGAACTTTCTACTATTAGTCGTCGTTCCTCGCCAATCGCTCATTACCTGACGATGGGTTGGTGCCGGGAGCGGGACTCGAACCCGCAACCTCTTTCGAGGGCAAGATTTTAAGTCTTGTGTGTATGCCAATTCCACCATCCCGGCACGCCTTGTTTTTTCGTCCCTCCTGCGTCTAAAATGGGTTACAAGTCTATATCTTTTTGTTTATGGGCAAAAGAGAAAAAACCCCCTGAGGCGCTAGGGGGCTTTTGGGGGAAAGAGTTGCTGTTCCTTTAATAAAAGGTTTGAGGTGCTTGTTGCCCCTCACCCTTCCCTCATGCTTATAGGCGATCCGCGAGGGTACAGGTCGCCGCTCTCCTTCAAGGGGGCCTAGTGCGTGATCCGAAGCGAATTCTTGAAAAAATTTTAGGGAGCGAATACGACCTCGACCGATTTCAGAGAACGGGCGAATCGCTTAAGCAGGTGGTTCACACTCTGCGCGACGTAGTGAAGTGTCGGAAGGCTCGGCAATGGATTGACGACTCATTTGGCATCGACGTCGCCGTTTCTCCGGAAACGTTTCATCGCCTGCTCGACATTCCGCAGATCAACTTCGTCGAAAATACCAACCGTATGCTGGAGGTCGAATCCGTTTCGCTCAAAGACACGAGGAATCCTGGGGATCCGGTTTCTATTGGAAACCTCAATGCGATCCTACGCGAACTTTACCGCAATCTGGAGTCGGTGCATGCCATTTTGCAAAATGAGAGGCCTGATCCGTTACTGATCGGAGAGATGCGGGGTGAATGGATCGACCCAGTTGCTGAGCGTGTTCGAACCTTAAGCGTGCTTCACGGGAAACTAACCGGATATTTTTTCAACCTAGGTCGAGTGAAAAAAATTGAACAAGAATTTGAGGAATGGTTTCCTAACTCAACCAAAGCACATCCCTTACGCCGGACCTGGCTTCTTGTCGAACGGGAATTGGAACTTTACCGCCGATGCAGTGAGATAAACAAACGCTGGAAGGCAATCGGGCTTGACCTGTTTTTGGTGCTGCGTGAAGGTGGGCTCTCAAACCTGCTGGAAAACGTTCAGGAGATGGGCAACCTGTTATGGAATGTTGTATACAGCCACAAGTCGGTGGAGCAGTGTTTGGGGCTGGCAGGTATCGAACTCGCTGATGCGCGAAGCCTGTTCGATTCTAACCGGGTAACAATCAACAACGTCTAGCCTACAAATGCGGTGGGAGTAGTGGTACGTTAACCAGAACTTCCTGTTCAAGCTTGGGGCGCTGTTGCATTTTTAGCTTTTTGCTACCCGCAAGCGCTGTCTTCGGGGTGGGCATCTGTGGGGGATATTTTCTGCAAGCGAGGCCTACTTAGGCGTTAACTAGAAAGCCTTCAGTTTTGTCCAGTAGGAGGTGTTTTATACTTGTCATTTTCTGTGCTTCAATAAGCGCGTTTTTTCCGTCGTCCTTGATTTTGTTCAAGCGCAGGTCGAGACGAATGAGATTATCGAACAGTGGCAGGAACTTTGCCAGGTAAATGGCCCCCATGTCTGTAATGTTGTTGTCCGATAAGATCAGGTTCTGCAGACTCAGGAGATTGTCCGAGACGGCGAGGTATTTCACCCCATCGTTGCCGAGTTGATTGTAGAATAGGTTCAGCGAGGTTAGGTTCACCAGTACTGTGGACTGGGCGAGGTGTTTTGCCCCCTGCGGTCCGATGAGGTTGGTGCCCATGGCCAGTGAGGTGAGGTCGCGGAGAAATTCGAATCGGGACACATCCTTTGCCCCGTATTCCTTGACGTAGGCTGCTGTAAGATCAAGAGTTTTACCATCTTTACTCAGGTTGGTCTGAACAAGTTGTTCCGTTTCGGAGACTGATTTGGTGTAGCCTTTAGCCTCTTTGTTGCCTTCGTAGTGCATAATTTTCCTTCCCCGCAGAAATTCTCTTTGTTTGTGAAACAGGCGCCATTATACATTCTACTCGCTGTGGGGGCAATAACGATACGTTAACTTGGGTTCCTGTGCAAAACTGAGATATCGGTACACTCTTTGCCATTTGTCCCGCTGATATTGCCCTTCGCTGGGGAGCAGGGGAAAGTGGGCTTTTGGAGAGAGATTCGCTTGATTTTGCCTGAAAATCTTTTATGATTGGGGCCCCAGCTTCAAATAGAAACGGTAAAAAGGAGCAGATGGAATGGCCAACCTGTATCAATCCGACTTGGAATTGAGTCTTGGAAATAATGTCATCGTGACGCAGATGACCCAGGCGATTAACTGGGCGAGAAAATATTCGTTTTTCATCTATCCGTTCATCACCGCCTGTTGCGGCATGGAATTCATGTCTGTTGCTGGCCCCCGTTACGATTTAGACCGGTTCGGCGCGGCGTTTCCGCGGTTTTCTCCACGCCAGGCCGATTTGCTCATGGTGGTGGGCA
Organism: uncultured Nitrospinaceae bacterium; assembly: GCA_913043155.1. Lineage (GTDB taxonomy): Bacteria > Nitrospinota > Nitrospinia > Nitrospinales > VA-1 > CAJWLY01. Next base: position 10,919 of record CAJWLY010000023.1, read on the forward strand.
CTATCAGTCACAAGCAGGCCCCTATTCTGGTGAAGGTTTACAACCAGATGGCCGAACCGAAATGGGTGGTTGCCTACGGCGTATGCACGGTTTCCGGTGGATTTTACGACAACTATGCAACAGTGATGGGAATCGACACGATTGTTCCCGTGGATCTCTATATTCCCGGTTGCCCACCCCGGCCCGAAATGGTGATTGACGGGTTGATTACCCTCCAGCAGAAAGTGCAGAAGGAGACCCTGCAGGACCATGTGAAGGGTCCTTCAATGGTTACTCCTGCCGCCCGACTTTAGTAAACCACACCTGTGGCAATGGCCTGTTCCCGACTGGAAGATATGTTGCTCCAAAATCCTAACCCAACCTGAGATACTGTGTGCATGCAGGCTGTCTGCTCATGGCCCACGCCGCTGGTTTACCTCAAGTTTTGTCTGGCTGCCTCGCGCTCGATTTCCGTCAAACCCTCGAACATCGTCATTTTTCGGATGTCTTCGATCCGGGCTAGGACGTAGGATGCAAAATCTTTATCATCCTCTACTCGCAGGATGATCTCACCTCTCGGGCTGACAAAACGTTCCTTTAAATAATGGAAGTAGAGGAATAGGCGTGATTGTTCGTCAGGTACCTTCAATTGATGCTGAATAAAAAGGAGCGCCTCCTTTTTGCGGTCCACCTTGTAGCCTAGACGCGTGTTGTCGTTTTTTTTCATCTGCCTATCGAAAAATTCGAAAGCCTTGCGGCGAATTTCATCCGGCACCTCGGGGTCGGGGAGGGTAAGATGTCTGGCCGCCGCAATTTCCAAGGTTAGGGCAGAGTTCCCCGTTTGCTCGCTCAGGTAGGCGGTTGTCTTGGGATGTGCGTGGTTTAGACGCTCGACTTCAAATAATAGCGGCTTCATTTTCTCAATTGCTCTCTGCAAACGGTCAAGCGCGCTCGGATCAAACGGAGCGAGAAACCATTGGACCTCTCGCGGGACGTCCAGTTTTTCTTTTATCGGACGCGAAAAAAAATCGTTCAGGACTTTTGGTAGATCTGGCATGAAAAACGTTTTCACCACGTCCTCAAAATACGGAAAATTCAAAAGCAAAAAACGAGGATCGGAACGCACGTTCAATCCGTACGCTTCTAGTTCGTTGGCTGGGCCGACGAATTTCTGGGTGAGATGCAGGAACTCATGAAGATGGGTGTTTTCTCCGTAGACCTCACGGTCGATGAGAACAGCAGCTGGGGAGATGCGGATAGTATCGAAGGTGGTGTGAGCCAGTTGGTGTGGCGTCAGCAGGGCATCTGGCCAAGATTGGATGATGTACTGGCGAAGCGGCACGCGTTTTAAATCCGGCCGGATTTTTTTTAAACGTGCCAGAACCCCTCGCATTCGGTCCGTGGCCTTTCTATGAAGCGATTCACCTTCATGGCATGCGCGGCATCCCAAAGATTTAAAACCAGGGATGGAGAACAGGACAGGTTCTTCGTCTTTGAATAGGATGATGGATGTGTCGAAAGAATCGGTGGGCAGTTTTTCCCCATCGGCGAGCGGACGGGGGAGGTGCGGCTGGATGAGTCGGTGCAATGCTCCGGTATCGATATCCGCTGTCTGAGCAGGCGCACCTGGTACGAGGCAAAGAAAGAAAACGAGAGCTTGAACAACGATAGGGAATTGTCCCGGAGCTTTAAGATGGAGGGTCACCGGAAGACCTCAGAGTCATTCGGTGTGGATGTTTAGGCGTTGCCACACACTGACTACCTTGCGTCCATTACGATCCTCTTTAAGCCCGTCCCAAACCGCCAAAGCGACCAGCGTTGGGTCTGTGCGTATGAATTTGACGTCCCATTTACCCACCTTGACCATATCGCGTAGAAATACGACGGTCCATACCCCATCTTTCCACTCGCCGTAGCCTGTGACATCCTGGTTGTCCAAGGGTTGGG
>CAJWLY010000024.1 GCA_913043155.1 uncultured Nitrospinaceae bacterium
ATTCCTTTCCCTCGTAGTCGGACTCGTTATATCCTTCCATCCGGAGTGTCACGTTACTGTCATCGGAAAATCCGTCCGGGCAGTTGTCGTCAGGCAAGTTTGGAATCCGCAACAGCAAGTGCATCCGCCGGTCATCAACTTCCTTAAACTCCCTCTCTTTCGTCTCCAGTTCCGTCTTAAGTCCCGGAACCGCTTTCTTGAGTTCATTAGCTTCTTCCTTCTCGCCCCGCTGAAACAGCTCGCCCACCTGTTTGGATTTTTCGTTAATCTCGGCACGCAGTCCGTCAACCTCACCAACTAAAGCCTTGCGGCGCTGGATCGCATCGCGGAGTTCCTCGACTTGTTCAGCGGGAACACCCTTTCGACCCAAGCGTCGCTTGGTTTCTTCGTGATCATTGATGAGTAGATTCTGATCCAGCATGGTCCTAGAACGGTAAAAAAAATGGGTTAAATAGAAGCTCTTACAGAGGAAGCGGTTGGGCAGACTGCGAACTGACCGCGGGCAGTGTACACCATTTGAGGACGGAGGAAAACACCCCCCGCTTACCAACAGCCCGCGATGGGTTCGCGGCAGCCAGGGCAGGCGCCTTCCTGCAGACGGTTTTGCTGGACGCGGAATCCGATCCGCTCGATCAGCAAGTCGTCGCATTTCGGGCAGCAGGTATTTTCTGTATTTTCCACCTGACCGGGCATGTTTCCGGAATAGACGAATTTGAGTCCGGCTCTCATCCCCAGACTCCGAGCCTCCAACAGAGTAGATACTGGAGTCCGTCTCTTGTCCTGCATTTTATAATCAGGATGAAACGCCGTCACGTGCCATGGAATGTCAGTGGAAATTTCAGCGATGAATTCTGCGATTTTGGTGAGTTCTTCATCGGAGTCATTGTAGCCGGGAACTACGAGGGTAACGATCTCGGTCCACATCCCCGCGTCAAAAACACGGCGGATTGTATCAAGCACCGCCTCCAGGTTGCCACCGAGCCGACGGTAGTTTTTTTCAGAAAAAGTTTTGAGGTCAATCTTGTAGAAGTCCACCCACGGCTTGATATAGTCGATGACCTCCGGTGTGCCATGTCCATTCGAAACATAGGCCGTGCACAGTCCACTCTGCCGGGCCTCTTGGAACACCTCCACCGCCCACTCGCTCGTGATCAGCGGTTCGTTATAGGTCGACACCACCGTTTTCGAACCATGATCCTTGGCGAGAACGCAGATTTCAGCGGCGGTCATGCGAGTGGGACTGGCGGTAGCTCTATCGTCCCTCAGACTTTGCGAAGTAAACCAGTTTTGGCAGTAGGCGCAATGAAAGTCGCAACCCAGCATGCCGAAACTCATAGCAAAGCTTCCCGGCAAGGCATGGAAAAATGGTTTCTTTTCGATAGGATCGTTATGGAATCCGGCGGTATAGTTGAACGGAACTCTTAGTGTTCCTTCACTATTATGCCGGACCTTGCAGACCCCGCGCTGCCCCGGCTTCAACCTGCACAAATGCCCGCAGGCGGTGCAAACGAGAACACCGGCGGAAAGCGGCTTGACCAACTCGCCGGGACGTGTGGAGTCGTCGATGGCATGTTCGAGGGTTGTTGTCATTAAAATCACCCTCAACCGAAAGGATAGCAAGCCCCCGAAAACTACTCGGTACTCACTTCATCGGTTTTTTTGTCTAGCGCACCTATCATCGTGTGCCAAGCGAGGCTGGCACATTTAGTGCGCGAAGGATATTCCCTGATTCCCATAAACAGGGTGAGTTTCCCCAGGTGATGCTCCTGCTTTTCCGGATCAAACTCGCCCAGAACCATTTTATGAAATTCATCGAAAACCACGCGGCTGTCGTCTACCTTTTTTCCCTTGAGGAAGGTAGTCATAAGCGAGGTGCTGGCTTTGGAGATAGCGCATCCGGAACCAGTGAAACTGATATCTTGGATCACCCCTGTCGCCTCATCCACATCCAGGTAAACCGTAATGTCATCGCCGCACAAGGGATTGATTCCGTGACACTTGTGCGTGGCGTTTTTCAGCTCGTGAAAATTTTTCGGTTTGCGATTGTGATCTAGAATCACCTGTTGGTAAAGCTCGTTGTCATATGACATTTTCCCAATCGTCCTTTCACGTAACTCCTATCCACACCTATCAAGTCGGAAGCAGTGGATTAAACCAATTCTATTATAAATATAATACACCACCCGCACCGAACACCAGACGGGAAGATGGGAAGAGTCTGCAGAATAATAAAAGTCAGGAAAAAAACTTGATGATTTTGCGCAGGCTTTCGGCCAGGGCGTCGAGTTCTTCGAATTTGTTGTAAAATGCCATCGAGGCTCGCGCGGTAGCGGGCACGCCAAACCGAATCATCGTGGGCTGGGCGCAGTGGTGTCCACCCCTCAGGGCGATGCCGTCCTGATCTAGCATGGTAATGATATCGTGAGGGTGCGCAGACTCCAGGTAAATGGAAAGAATGGCCGCCTTATCCGCTGCATTCCCGATAATGCGGAGACCATCGATCTCTTGGAGCAGGCGGGTGCCGTAGTCAAGCAGGCTCTTTTCATATTCGAAAATCCTGTCCATTCCGATCGCATCTAGATAGTCGATGGCCGCACCGAGTCCGATCACCTGAGTGATGGGTGGAGTTCCCGCCTCAAACCGGGCTGGGGGTTTGGCGAAGATGGTTTTTTCCAAGGTGACCTGCAGGATCATATCGCCACCGGTAACGTAGGGCGACATCGTTTCCATCACCTCCATCCTCCCGAACATGCCGCCGATTCCGCTCGGTGCATACATTTTGTGTCCTGAAAAGGTATAGAAATCGCATCCGATATCCTGAACGTCAACTTTCATGTGCGGCATGCTTTGCGCACCGTCGATGAGCACCTTCGCTCCGGCTTTGTGCGCTTTTACAGTGATCTCCTTGACCGGATTAATCGTACCGAGCACATTGGACACATGATTGACTGCAACGATGCGGGTTTTATCGGTCAATAGGCGATCGTACTCCTCCATAATCAATTCGCCGTCGTCATTAACTGGAATAACCTTAAGCTTTGCACCCTTCTCCTCGCACAATACCTGCCACGGCACCGTATTGGCATGGTGCTCGATATTGGAGATGATGACCTCATCCCCGGCATTGACAAATTTGCGGCCGAAACTGTGGGCAACGAGATTGATCGACTGGGTGGTGCCACTGGTGAAGACAATTTCCTGTTTCGTCGGCGCACCCAGAAAATCGGCGACCTTTTGCCGCGCTTCCTCATAAAGCTGGGTCGACCGCTCGCACAGTCGATAAGAACCGCGGCGCACGGTTCCATATTCCTCGGAATCAAATTGGCTGACCCTGTCAATAACCGCCTGCGGTTTCTGAGTGGTCGCTCCGTTATCTAGATAGATGAAGGGCTTGCCGCCAATCTGTTTCGACAGTACGGGGAAATCGGCACGAATATTTTCCACGTCGATACTAGATTTTTCCATAATTTCAGCGTTATCCATGATCGGCTTCCAGCTTTTTGAGAAGGGTATTGTTGAGTTCCTTCACCACTTGCGGAAATGGAATTTTCTGAATAATGCTTTCGGCAAAACTTCGCGTCAGAAGTTTCTTGGCCACCAACTCGGAAAGTCCTCGCGTTTTCAGGTAGAAAAGCTGGTTGACATCCAGTTGCCCGACGGTCGCACCATGCGCACATTTCACATCATCGGCGAAGATCATCAGGTTGGGTTTGCAGTCGGCGCGTCCATCGTCAGAAAGCATGAGATTGTCAATGAGTTGACCGGAGTTGGTCAACTGCGCCCCTTTATCGACAATGACGGTTCCGTCAAAACTTGCCCGGCCACGGTCATTGATGATGTTCTTGAAATGTTGGCTACTGGTGCAATGGTCCGCCTCGTGATGAATGCGGATAAAATTATGCGCCTGTTCGTCTTCCACCAGCACGCTTACGCCATTGAGTTCCAACTCACCTCCCGGCGCGCTCAGTCGTGCTTCGGAGTGATGACGGACCAACCGTGTCCCGTTGCTTGCCTGACACCCGAAGAACCGGCTGTTGCGTTTTAAAAGGATCCGATTCTTAGAAAAATGCCATGCGTCGTCTGGATCAGCCTGTACCTGGGTATAAGTGAGGGCGGCATCATCTTCCACGGTAAAGTCCTGCACCGCGTTGATGAAATAATTTCCTTTTACCCCGACATATTTGGTGATGAGTTTCAGCTCGGCGAGTGGTTCCAGATGAACAAAAACTCTGGGAACCGTCATCACCGATCCGTTACCCGAACCAGTCGAAACGTGTAAAATCTGCAAAGGCACTCCGACCTGCTTGTTTCGAAATACCCGCAGTCCGATACCCTGCTTCATAAAGGAACTATTGATCGAAGCGAACACATCGTTTTCCTGCTCGATTGATATCTTCAGCGAGTTCCGCACCGACTCGCTCTTCGCCGCTTCCACCAGCGATTCGATTTTGACTGAAGTTCCCAGCGCCGTCGCATCGGAAAGATCTGGACGCAGTATGCCGTCTACAAGCGTCAGGTGGCTTTGCTCGCACCCAGCATAAACGTGTTGCCTCACGAATTCAGATTGAACCGGGTTTTCCGTTTGCAGGGAAAAAGAGGACGTCACGAGATCCTTCGTGTTAACGAAGGTAAACATCTCGTGCTTGCGATCGGGGAACCTGAGGGTTTCAAACCGGCCGAGAGCGGACCGGTTAAGCGGCAACAATTCTGCGTGCGGCTTCACCTTTTCAAGAAATGTCTTGTGAAGGCTGAAGAAGGCCGACTCAGCGCTGTTTTTGTTTTCTGCAAGCGCGCTCGACATAGGGTCTCCTTAATTAGTCGGGGTCAGCCAATCGTAGCCCTGTGCTTCCAGGTCATGTGCTAGATCTTTCCCGCCTGACTTAACGAACGTTCCTTTGCTAAGGACATGGACGAAGTCGGGTTCAATGTGATCGAGTAGCCGCTGGTAATGAGTAATAAGGATGAGCGCATTGTCCTTGTTTTTTAGCCTATTGACTCCGTCGGCCACCACACGCAACGCATCGATATCCAGCCCTGAATCGGTCTCATCGAGAACACTCAGCAATGGTCTGAGGATCGCCATTTGCAGGATTTCATTTTTCTTTTTTTCACCACCGGAAAAACCGTCATTGCAACTGCGCTCCTTGTATTTGCTCTCCATGCTGAGCAGATCCATCTTTTCCTGAAGGATGTCGTCGAAGTCAAGAGGGTCGACCTCATCCTTTCCCTCGTTGACTTGCCGCGCATTGTAGGCCATACGTAAAAACTCGGCATTGTTAACACCGGGAATCTCGACCGGATACTGAAATCCCATGAATATGCCCGCTAGGGAGCGTTCCTCGGTGCTTAGGTCGAGAAGATTTTCCCCTTCGAAAAGGACCTCTCCCGAAGTCACTATATAAGAAGGATGGCCCGAAAGAATTTTGGCAAGCGTGCTTTTGCCTGACCCATTCGGACCCATGATAGCGTGAGTCTCACCTTTCTTGACCGAAAGGGAGATTCCCTTAAGTATCTCGGTTTCATCAAATCCGGCATATAAATCCTTAATCTCTAACATGAATAATCCCATTACCTGTAATAATCCGTTGGATATTTTTACTCGAACTTAGTGGGCCCGGTTCCGTAGTGGGCCTGCAACTTTTGTTAACCGACGCTGTTTTCCAGTTTAAGCGTGAGGAGCTTTTGCGCCTCCACGGCAAATTCCATGGGAAGCTGTTTGAAGACGTCCTTGCAGAATCCATTGATAATCGCGGTGATTGCATTCTCACGAGAGATGCCGCGTTGCTCAAAATAAAACAACTGTTCCTCGCTGATCTTTGAAGTGGATGCTTCGTGCTCGACTTGCAAAGTATTGTTTCCCGTTTCGATATAAGGAAACGTATGAGCGCTGCATTTGTCACCAACCAGCATACTGTCACACTGGGTATAGTTTCTCGCATTGGACGCTCCCTTGCCGACTCTGACCAACCCGCGGTAACTGTTGCTTGAGTGGTCAGCGGAAATACCCTTGGAAATAATACTCGACCGGGTATCTTTGCCGATGTGTAGCATCTTGGTACCGGTGTCAGCCTGCATGTGCCCATTGGTCAGGGCAACGGAGTAGAACTCACCGACCGAACCATCGCCCTGCAGGATACAGCTGGGGTATTTCCAGGTGATAGCCGAGCCCGTTTCCACCTGAGTCCATGAAATTTTTGATTTTTCACCCTGGCATTTGCCGCGTTTGGTCACGAAGTTGTAGATGCCTCCCTTGCCCGTTTCGGGATCACCCGCATACCAGTTCTGCACGGTGCTGTACTTAATCTCTGCGTTGTCCTGAGTCACCAGCTCAACCACCGCAGCATGTAGCTGGTTGGTATCGAACTGTGGCGCCGTGCATCCTTCCAAATAGGATACGTAACTGTTTTCCGCGCAAATAATCAACGTGCGCTCGAACTGTCCCGTCTCCTCGGTATTGATGCGGAAATATGTGGATAACTCCATCGGTGAGATGGTGTCAGGCGGAATGTACACAAATGATCCATCAGTAAACACAGCGCTATTGAGCGCGGCGTAAAAATTATCACCGACCGGAACCACCGTCCCCAAATATTCCTCAACCAGCTCAGGGTAATCCTGAACTGCCTCGGAGATCGGACAAAAAATAATACCGACCTCCATCAGTTTCTTTTTATGTGTAGTCGCAACGCTCACGCTGTCAAACACTGCATCTACCGCTACATTGGCCAGCCGTTTCTGCTCATCAAGAGGAATCCCTAGTTTCTCGAAAGTACGTAATACCTCAGGATCCACTTCGCCGAGGCTTTCTAGCTTTTTTTTAGGCTTGGGCGCAGAGAAATAGGAAATGTTCTGAAAGTCAATGGCTGGATACTGCACATTGGGCCAAGCGGGTTGTTTCATCGTCAGCCATTTCTTATACGCCTTGAGCCGAAAGTTCAGCATAAACTCGGGCTCATTTTTTTTTCTAGAGATGGCGCGCACAACATTCTCGTTGAGCCCTTTAGCAAAGGTATCGGATTCTATGTCGGTAACGAAACCGTATTTATATTCATTATCCAGAACGCCGGATATGGGGTCGTCTTTGTTTTCCATTACGTGAGATTCCCTGTACTGAGGGGGTTACATGTTAGGAACGACTATTAATTCATTATATATATCTTTACGCAGAGCCTGTTCCATAAACGAAAGCGTGGCTCCCAAAGAGGATCCGCAATTTCCGCAGGCGCCCTGGTACTGGATCATAACCTTTTCACCATCGACGACGTCAAGCACCTGAACATTCCCACCATCAGCCATCAAGGCGGGGCGCACCCTCTCGTCGAGCACCAAGTTAACCTGAGCAATCTGGTCGTCTTTGCTCAGATCCAACCAAGCTTGCTCATTCATAGACAACTCAGAAAAGGAAGTTGCTTTTTTATCTTCCTTATTAACTGAAGCACTCGCCTCGGCAACTGCTTTTGCAACCGGGTACTCCCGTCGGACTATTTTCAGGAGTTCCTCGACATTGGCGAACATTTTCTGCCTCGCTTCCGGAACCGCAGGGATCCCTGGATCGTCGCGGAGCCGTGCTTCCACGTCGGATCCCAGAAGTGAACACGCTTCGTCCACCGTAAGCCCCTTGACCATGGAACACAGGGTCTCGCCAATCGCCACAGAAACTTTCCCGCCATAGGCGAAAAACTTGGCGCTATAGATGCGGTCTTCCACCCCGTCAACCAACCAGTACACCTTGGTATCCTTGCACTTGGCCTCCATCAGAGTCACGCCCTTGCCAAGGGCATCATCCTGATCGTAGGCACCGCGGTGCTTGGGCTGAGACGATGCCTCGTCGAATTTCTTCGAAAATTTTTCTTCCGCAACAGACATTAGAGACCCAAAAAACCCTTTGTTTTATTATAGGTTATCGCCCAATGAAACTCAAACGACCGCACCCTCAACTGACCAACTCATAAGATGCGTTCTAACTCTCAAGGTTCCTTGGAATTTTAATAAGACCAACCACTTGCAGAATCAACCCCGAGGGATTCATTTTTGCTATTTTCCCGTTTGCAGGCTGGAAAATTGGGATTCAGGAGACAGGGGCAATTTAAACTATTCATGTGCATAATCCAAACAAAAAGGTTATAATCACCCCAATCAAGGTACGGATTTTATAGGGGAAATGTTTGTTTCACAGTTTTGAGTCTGTGCCATTCTCGCCCCTGACGGGCCAGCGGCTAAAGTACTCCTGAGGTGAATCCCTGTGGCTTCTTTGGAAGAACAAAATCAGCCGAAACTGGTCGACGGAAGGGCCCGTAACATCGTAAACCTGCGTATTTCCGTCACCGATCGCTGTAATTTTCGCTGCACCTATTGCATGCCCGCGGACAACGTGGAATTCATGCACCGCGACAAACTGCTCACCTTTGAGGAAATCACGCGCATTGTCCAAATCGCATCGGGAATGGGAATCTGTCGGCTGAGGCTTACCGGCGGTGAACCACTCATGCGGAAGGATCTACCGGTTCTCATCCGTATGCTGGCCGAGGTGGAAGGCATTGAAGACATCGCCATGACCACCAACGCGTTTTTCCTCAAAGAACATGCCGAGACTCTGAAGGAAGCCGGGCTGCAAAGACTCAACATCAGCCTCGATGCGCTCGATCCTGAAAAATTCCGCCACGTCAACCGAAAGGACTGTCTTAACGAAGTGTTAGAGGGAATTAAAATCGCGGCAGACGTCGGATTCAAATCCATCAAGATCAACGCCGTAGCCATACGGAACTTCTCGGAAACGGAGATCATGCGGCTTGTCGAAATGGGTCGGTCTGACGGGTTCGAAATCCGGTTTATCGAGTTCATGCCACTGGACTCAGATCAAACGTGGGAACGTGACAAGGTGCTGTTCGGCCATGAGATTGTGGACTTCATCCGCAAAAAGTATGAACTGATCCCAGTCGAAAATTCCTTAGAAATCGGTCCTGCCAGCGAATATAATTTTGCCGATGGAAAAGGCCGGGTTGGTATCATCACTGCGGTCAGCAATCCGTTCTGCGACCACTGCAATCGTATCCGCATAACGGCTAACGGGAAATTGCGCACCTGCCTGTTCTCGACCCATGAAACCGACCTCAAGGAACTGATTCGAGGCGGAGCGTCTGATGAAGACATCATTAAAACCATTCGCGGAGCCGTACTGAACAAGGAACCTGGCCACAAGATCAACCTCGACGACTTCGAACGTCCTCACCGCGCCATGCACGCCATCGGCGGCTAATTGTTTCACTTTCCATTACGTCAACTATCTCTCGCTTTGCTTTTGTGCGTGCAGTTCTTGTGTTGGAAAAAGACTTTTCCCTCGATCACCCTACTCTTAAGTTCTCATTTCTAATAACTTAATAACAAACCGCAGAAACCGGCTTAAAAAGTTCGTGAACAATTTATCACTTGCATAAAAACTCTAATGGTTCGGGTTGACTATCCATATTCACTTAGTGACTATGAGTAATCACGAGGGATTGATCGTGTGATTCCTTCAATACCTCCTCCGGAATCCGGGAGCATACCCTCTGCTCCCGGATTCTTTCTTTCACTCCCACCTTGTGCTATTCTGCATCAAGTTGACAACTCCCTTAGAAGTTTTTTCCGATGTCGTTGGATAAAAAACGTCTTTCCCTGGAATCCAGGATCGCCAAGCTGGGTAGTGCCCTGATAGCTTTTTCAGGCGGGGTGGACAGCACGGTGGTGCTAGCCGTGGCCCATAAGGTTCTGGGCAACCGGGTGCTCGCGGTGACGGCAGAATCGGAAAGCGTTCCCGCACGTGAACTGGAAGTTGCCCACCAGCTGACCCGCGTCCTTGGCATACAGCACCTTGTGATACCAACCGAGGAAACCTCGTTACCCGAATATCTGAAGAACCCGGAAAACCGTTGCTACTACTGCAAAACGGAACTCTACAACAAGCTGTCGCAAATCGCTGCCGAGCACAATCTTGCTTACGTTCTTAATGGAATCAACCGGGATGATTTAGGAGACCATCGTCCGGGGATCACCGCCGCCCGAGAAGCAGGCGTATTGAGCCCGCTCTCGGATACCGGACTCACCAAGCAAGACGTACGTGACCTGGCTCGCGAGATGAATCTCCCCAACTGGGAAAAACCTGCACTGGCCTGCCTTTCCTCTCGCGTACCTTATGGTCAGCCAATCACCATGGAGAAACTTTCCATGATCGAACGAGCCGAAAACCTTCTTCTTGATGCGGGGTTCCAACAAGTTCGCGTGCGTCATCACGGAGACACAGCCCGCATCGAACTGCCACGGGAAGACATTCCGGTCCTGTTTCAAAACGGACTCGCCGAGAAAATTAGTCACCAACTACGTGAAGTCGGATTTTCATATATTACGGTAGATATTGAAGGATATCGTTCTGGAAGTTTAAACGAAATTTTAGCCCCTTGTAACCAAACCGAATTTGAAAATGGGAAAGGACCATCAACGAATGTGGGAAGTCGAACTCAAACCTGAAATCAAAAAAGAGTTAAAGGATCCGGAAAAATTCGCCAAGGGGATGGCGAAAGTGTACAACGGGATAACCATCACCATGGTGGGTGTGGGGATGATGTTCATCCTTTATTTCACACGACCGGAGCACGTTCTGCACCCGTTATGGATTCAGCTGCTGGGGCTGGCAGTCGCCGGCTGGGGTGAGTGGCAGAAGTTCAAGGCGAAGTAGGGTTGACAGTCCCGCCTAAAATGAATTTGCGGGGGAATTTGATTTATATCGCCGGTGTAACTCAGAAATATAGCGCATAAACTTTTACAACGTAGTACTACTCTCCACCATCTTCGGACATATTCCTGTCGGTTTTAGCAGAGGTTTTCCCAAGCGCCATGGACCGCCGAGTGGCGTTCTCTACGGCATTCATCAGTGTGGTGCGCAATCCCCCCTCCTCAAGGGCGTGCAGCCCGGAAATCGTGGTGCCTCCCGGGGAAGTCACCATGTCCTTGAGTTCACCGGGATGTTTTCCGCTTTCCCGAGCGAGCTTGGCAGATCCCAATACGGTCTGCACAGTCAGAATATTGGCAACCTCCCGCGAAAGCCCCATTTTCACCCCGGCATCGGACAGCGCTTCGATGATCATAAAAATATACGCGGGACCACTTCCGCTCAGACCCGTGACTGCATCGATGTGGCCTTCCTCGACATCAACAGTTCGCCCGATCGCCTCAAAAATGCGGTGGACGATTTTCATCTCCGTCTTGGTCACATGCTCACTTCTACAAATGGCAGTCACACCTTCCTGCACTAGCGCGGGCGTATTAGGCATGGTTCGAACTACGGGAACCTTCTTCTCGCTCTTACCATCCAAGATCTCTTCGATAAGGCTGATAGGCACGCCCGCCGCCACGGAGACAATGAGTTTTTCTCCGTCCACAAGGTCAGCAAAATTCTTTAGAATTTTTTTCACTGACTGCGGCTTTACAGCAATAACCAGAATATCGCTCTTCTGGACCAGTTCGCGGTTATCAGAAGTCGTCTTGACCTTATATTCAGAGTGCATGTACTCCAACCGTTCCGAAATCGGATCGGACACAAGAATATTTTTCGCTTCGATGAACGAGGCGGTGATGAGGCCATTAACCATGGCTTCAGCCATGTTACCGCCCCCAATGAACCCCAGTTTTTTATTAGTCAACACTGATGATGATCTCCCAATGATTTAAAATCCGCGACGAAATTTCATCCCGTGCGGTATTTACGGGCAACGTTCAAACAAATCAACCCACCATGCCCTGTCGCTCGGACGGACGCGGTCCAAAAATTGCGGTGCCCACACGTACTAGGGTCGCCCCTTCTTCCACGGCCACCTCGTAATCGCCGGACATGCCCATCGATAATTCGTCGAGCGAAACGCCGCCCCGTGTCTCAATCCCAGAACAGGCATCACGCAACTCGCGCAACCGGACATAATAAACCCGCGACCGCTCGGGATCTGGATCGTAAGGTGGAATCGTCATCAACCCGCGAATCCGCACGCCTTCTAGAGGTGCTACAGCGCGAATAGTTTCAGGCAATGCCTCTGGGTCAATTCCGAATTTCGACGCTTCTCCAGACACATTGACCTGCAGAAGAATCGGCATGACTTCGTTGCGCGCCGCAGCTTTCTCATGAATCGCTTCAGCCAAAGCTGCGCTGTCCACCGAGTGGACCAGGTCAAACAGGCCAAACACATATTTGATTTTGTTTTTCTGCAGGTGGCCTATGAAATGCCATTCGAAGCCCTTGTGTCCAAGAGATTCGATTTTCTCTCTGGCTTCCTGAACCTTATTTTCGCCGAACACAACTGCACTGGCCTTTTTAGCTTCGGCGATCAATCCGACTTCAATCTGCTTGGTCACTACAACAAGTCGAACACTTTCAGGGTCGCGCCCGGATCTTTTGGCCGCTTCGCTGATACGGTATTTCACCTGTACAAGATTTTCGGCAATCAAGGAAAAGCCTTAACAATCGAAACAAGCAAGATAGGAAAATAGATGACCTATTCTCTGGTTACAGGAACTCAGGCCAACACCTCAATAGAGCGCCTGCTTACCACGTTCGCCGGTACGGACGCGAACCGCTTCCTCAACCGGAAGGACGAATATCTTTCCGTCGCCGAGGTTTCCGGTTCGTGCAGTCTGAACCAGAGTTTCGACCACCTCCTCAACCGCCTCGTCTTCCAAGACAATTGTAAGTTCGACGCGGGGTTTAAACTGGGGGACCTTGTCCTCTGCCGACTGATACTGACTCAGCGGTTTCCCAATTCCCTTAGCATCGATGATCGACAACCCTGGAACTCCAAGCTCGAATAATT
>CAJWLY010000025.1 GCA_913043155.1 uncultured Nitrospinaceae bacterium
TCATCATTGACCCCAGCCACGGCACGGGCCACTGGGACCTGGTCGAGGCCATGTCGCGAGCAGCCATCGCCTGTGGGGCGGACGGGCTCATGATTGAGGTGCACCCCGACCCCGCTAATGCGTTCTCGGACGGACCACAGTCGTTAACACCCAAAAATTTTGCCAATTTGATACAGAACCTGAGACCCTTCATCGAACTGATGGGCCGAAACCTGAATTGAATGATCCCCCCCGGCTGGTTTTCTCAATCCAGAAAATAAGCGGTATCTCCTTGAAAAAAAAGAGAAATAGTTTATTCTGATCTATGTTTCTATCGGTTAACTCTCGTTCTAGGAATTTCTATTTTGCAATGCTCAACCGGTGACCATGCAGGCGTCCCATGAGTGAATTCCATCAATCCAACAGAACTCTCAGCAAAAACTACCGCAGCAAACTGCAGGCTTCCCTCGATGGTCTGATCTGTCTAGAAGACTTTCCCGATCCGGGAAAATCCGAGCCGCAAAAATTTTACCTAGAATTCAAAAACCGAATCACTCCACTGGTCAACACCGAGATCCAACGTCTTAAAGACAGCCTGCCCCATACCGATAACTGCCATCTCTTACTACTGAATCATTCCGCACTGGTCGACACAGCCCTCCAAACCTCGTTTCGCGTCGCCGTCTGGTTATACAATCAAACCCACCAGAAAAAATTAAAACCTGAAGATGCGCCTATCGCAGTGATCGCTCGCGGCGGATACGGGCGGGAAGAAGTTTATTTTCGGTCGGACGTGGATATACAGATCGTATCCAAACCCGATCTCACCAATGAGGGAGCAGAGGACGCCGAGCAAATTGTCAAACATCTGGAGTATCTTTTCATTCACCAGAATATTTTTCAGACCTCGGCCAGTTTCTGTTATGCCGAAATCGATACTATTGGCAAAGATCTGGATGCAGAAAAGCTGACGGATTTTTTTTCTTTGCTTGAAAGCCGGCTGATCGCGGGCAATAGCGCCATTTATTCAGAGTTCAAGAGCATCGTTAAGACAGCAGCCCGACTTCACAGGGAAAGCCTACTCAATCACTGCTACCAGCGCAAAAACTGTTACGACGTGCGAAATACCGTATTTCAACAGGAACCCAACGTCAAAGAAGAGTTGCGCCGCCTTTACTGGGCCCTGGTACTGACTCGGCTGAAACAAAATTGGGAGCGGGGTAACCAGTTCGAATTTCTTGACGAACTGTTCGACCGAGGGGTTTTGAGCGCGCCTGCATTCAAGAATATGCAAACTGCTTTCGCCTTCCTGGCAAAAGTTCGGCTCCTTCTTCACTGCCACCAAAAAGGAGCGCACCGAGACGTGATGAGTTATGAAGTCTGGGAAAAGATCGCGCAATCGATGGGATTCGAGGTAAAGGAATTTTTCCACGAATATTTTTATAAAGCGGCTTACCCCTTGAAGCGGTACAGTCGCAACCTGTTCTGGGAAAGCATGACCTCGGATACACGGAAGGTTAAAAATCTTTCCCGTCATTTCGCGGTCAACTCAGAGGATCAGATTTTTCTGGAAAAGGAACCGGAGGTGCTGTTTTCCGAGTATCCGAAAAGCGTGTTCAAAATATTCGCTTGGGTGGCGGAGAAAAATTATTTTTTATCCTATCCGATCGTCCGCGCAGTCGAACACCATATCGATCAGATGTGTCCTATATTCATCGACCGGGAGGACCAGCGGGAAGTCCAATCCTATTTCAAGCGTGTCATCAACGGAAAATACTTTGCTAAAGCGCTTCGCCTCATGCATGAATTCGGCTTGCTGGGGAATTTTTATCTTCCGGAATTTAAAAATGTCTGCGGACTGTTACAGGATATTTACGTTCATCATTTCCCAACGGACATGCATGTTCTCTCTGCGCTGGATGTTCTGAACGGAATGGAAATAGACAAGGAAACCGACCCTTTTCTAGTCGATCTCTATCATTCGCTGCGGGACAAAACGACTTTGAAGCTTGCCGTTCTTCTGCACGACATCGGCAAAGGAGCTCGCACCGAAGGACAGAACGAAGAACTGCTCGGCGCCCGCATGGTTCCTTCCATTTTGGAAAACTTGGGCTATATCAAAAACAGTCGACGTGCAAATGATATCGCGTTTCTAGTCGAAAAACATTTGATGATGCACGACCTACTGTTGCTCGACCCGGAAGAAGACGATACCTACGATATGATTTGGGATCTGGTCGACCACGACCCTGAGCGGCTCAAAATGCTTCTTTTGCTGACCTATTCCGATCGGGGTGGTACCAAAATGAAAATGTCCTCTTCACAGGTCGAGCAATTAAAAATGTTTTACCAGTACACACTCCACCACAAAAAACGACAGGATGTGCCCCAGTCAGTCAAAACGGATTTCTTGAAAATGGTGCGCCTTCCCAGGGAGATGCAGTCGCATCTCGAAATTTACAACGATTTCTCCCAGTCACAGGAACAATTCGCCGCGGAATTGCTATTCAAGCCGGCACAAGTTTCGGAACTTGTCATCTGTTCGAAGGATCGGCCCGGACTGCTCTACCAGTTTTCCGCTATATTGGCCTTCAATCTACTGAGTATCGTTGAGGCCGACATCCATACTCTCCGCGACCATGTCTTCGACGTCTTCAAGGTGACGAGCTCGATCGGCACACCTATCGATTATGACAACATCTTCTTCCTTCAGAAACAGGTGCGTGAAGATTTGAAGCGGGTTTGTGTCAACGAAGAACCTCTGTCCCAAGTCCTTGAGGGGCGTTCTCTGCCTGTTTCTTCAGAGCAGAGCAAGATCAAGGATGTCAAACTCAAGGTGAGTATTATCGGCCGGTCGATCAAGGTAGAAACCCACGACCTTTTCGGTACCTTCATGGTGATGGCCAGAGTGTTCTCCCAATTCAACGTAAACATTCAAAAGGCCGTACTCCACACTCACCAGCAAACCGTCTCCAATATTTTTTACCTGCACCCCAAGGATGTTCGGGAAATTACGATAAACGAGGACCGGTTCGTCCGCGCTCTTGAGAAAGCCCTACGCCAACTTATCGAATCGAAAGAGATGCTTCTCGATGAACCGAAAAGCACCACCCCACTCAAACAAACCCTGATCAGTTAAGGGCACCCAACTTATGAACCGCCTGTTCCGTCACATTGTTCCCGCCTGGATCCTTGTGGGAATCGTTGCGGCTCCGGCACTGGCGGAATCCCCGGACCACTGGCTCAAAAAAGCGCAAACCCTAGACAAGCAGGGATTCCTAGACGAAGCCGCCCAGGCGTGGAAAAAACTCGCCACAACGAATACCAACAAAAAGCAGGCCGCCTACGCCCGACTGAAACTGGCAGGCACCTATTTCAAACTCGACCAGTTCCAGCAATCCATCGACACCGCCCGGTCTGCGATTCAAGCCGATTCCGAAAGCTTCGACGCCCATTTCCACCTCGCCAATTTTTTAAGTGGTACCGGAAAATTTCAGGAAGCCGTTAACACCTTCAGAAAAACTGTCGCACTGAAACCGGAAGAAGGGCTCGGTTATGTCGGGCTTGGGCTCTGCTTGTTTGCCAACCGTAACCCCGGAGAAGCCGTAGAAGTAATTCTTAAAGCAGCCCAATTGTTCAAAAAGAAAAAAAATATTTCATGGCACCGTAATACTCGGGTCATGAGCGCGCAAATTAAACATTTTGCACAATTCCCCCCCAACTTTTCCGATCTCTGGGTCACTAACAACCTGAAGTTGATCCGCGAAACTTACGAAAAAACCGTTTTTGATCCGAAAACCTTCCTTCGCTGACCTGCTTCGTCACAATCCAAAGGGGCCTGAAAATTAAGAGCCCCTCTCAAAAACCGGTCCAAAAAATGACATGCGGGCCAAAGAAAATCAACAACCTATTGATTTTTAAAGTTCTATTGGACTTCCGGATATTAAAAAATTTTAATGTTTAGTTAATTATTTTTTAATCTTCAAACCCTATACTGGGCACAGTACTTTTCTCCTCCTTTCTGGGTGGAAAGGGCATAGCTAGCCGTTTTCCACCAACTCCTCCTCTAAAGGGGAACAGATCCGGTTGTTTTGATCTGTTCCCCTTTGTTATTATCAGGCCCTGTTCGTTGATATCAGCCGCACCGGAATGGAACAGCTAATGGACAAACAATCAAAGCTCAATCTGGTATGGATGGACCTAGAAATGACCGGACTGGATCCGGACATGGAAGTCATCATCGAGATTTCGAGCTTGGTCACCGACTTCGACCTCAACATCCTCGCTGAAGGGCCTGACCTAGCCATTCATCAGGGAGACAATATCCTGACACGGATGGACGACTGGAACCAAAAACACCATACCGCCTCGGGATTAATAGAGCGCGTGCGCAAATCCAGAATCACCGTCGCCGAGGCGGAACGACAGACTCTGGAATTCATCAAACAGTATTGCCCAGAGAACACATCCCCATTATGCGGCAATTCCATCGCGCATGACCGGAGGTTCCTATCCAAATATATGAGCAAACTCCACGACTACCTGCACTACCGAAGCATCGATGTTACATCGATCAAGGAGCTGACCTGCCGCTGGTATCCGGACGGACCCAAACCTCCCAAGAAGAGTGAAAGCCACAAGGCCTCGATCGATGTGCGCGAATCACTGGAAGAGTTGATTTTCTACCGGAAACACTACTTTACATCTAACGGTTTGACCAACCCTAAAATCTATTCCACCCAAGAAGAAAAATCATGAGCAAGGGGAGCATCGTCACCATCGTATTCCTAGCCTTCATCGGCTATCTGTCGTTCACAATGATATGGTCAGGCAGTCAACACCAGTGCGAAATTTGCGTCGAGTACAAAGGCGTAAAATCCTGCCAGAAAGTGAAGGGGATGGCGAAAGAGGACACCATCATGACCGGTATAAGCACTGCCTGCGCAGCCGTAACCAACGGCCGGACCGAATCCATCGAATGCGCAAACATCCCGCCCGTCAAAATGGAGTGCACGGAGATTTAGAGAGATTTCAAGTATGCCCCCAGCCTATCCCAAATCGGAGCAAACGAGGTTGTAGACTTCCTGATATTTTTCTTCAACGCTTCCCATACTGAACCGGAAGCGGTCCTTATCCATCTTCTCACCCGTGTCCCAGTGCCACAGGCGGCATCCATCGGGACTGATTTCATCGCCAAGCAGTATCTCGCCCTCATGCCTGCCAAACTCCAACTTGAAGTCCACCAACCGAATCTTTCGTTCTTTGAAAAATTTTTCCATTAATTCATTGACGCGGTATCCGGATGACCGAAGCACCTGCAACTCCTCCTTCGTCGCCCAACCGAAGGTGATGGCGTGGCAGTCATTGATTAGAGGGTCATGCAGGTCGTCGTTTTTGTAAAAAAATTCCAAAATGGGGACCTCAAATTCCGTTCCTTCCCTAACCCCGAGGCGTTTACACAAACTGCCTGCACCCACGTTTCGCAAAACCACCTCCACCGGAATGATATCCAGTTTTTTGACCAGCATTTCCCGATCACTCAAGTGTTTCACAAAATGAGTTTTGACCCCGTTTTCTTCCAAGTATTGAAAAATACGGCTCGATACCTGATTGTTGATAACTCCTTTATCAACGATAGTTCCCTTCTTGACCCCATCGAATGCACTGGCATCGTCCTTGAAATACTGGATCATGAGGGTCGGGTCCTCAGTCTTATAGAGAATCTTGGCCTTGCCTTCGTATAGTTTTTCTAAACGTTTCATTGTCTTAGACCTTCCAAACGACCCATTTAAAAATTTTCTCTTGGCCTTACATATTTTTTTCTACGTCAAACCACTATTTCTTTTTGGCGTTCTTGAATATTCTCTTGAAAATTTTGTCCACGTTTTTTAACTGAGTTTTTAAATTAAACACCTGGCCCAGCTCTTTTCCGGAAAGGTGTTTTTTAATTTCGCTGTCTTTCTTGAGCAGAGACAGAAAGGAGCCTTTCCCTTCCCATGCCCGCATGGCATTGCGCTGAACGAGCTGGTACGCCTCTTCCCGAGTAAGCCCCTTGCGAACCAGCGCCAGAAGCACGGTCTGTGAATAACAGAGCCCACCTGTCAATTCTAGATTTTTCTTCATGCTTTTTGGGTAAACGATCATCTTCTGAACCAGCCCAGTCATCTTCCTTAGCATGTAATGGACTAGAATAGTGCTGTCGGGCCCGATCACCCGCTCGACTGAAGAATGGCTGATGTCACGCTCGTGCCAAAGCGGCACGTTCTCCATAGCGGCAAGCGAGTTTGCTCGCACCACGCGGGCCAGTCCGCACATTTGCTCGGAGATGACGGGGTTGCGTTTATGCGGCATGGCGGAGGAGCCCTTTTGCCCACCGGAAAAAAATTCCTCGACCTCGAGCACTTCGGTGCGTTGCAGGTGCCGGATTTCAGTTGCAAACTTTTCGATTGAACTGGCGATGATCGCTAGCGTGGTAAAAAATTCAGCGTGCCGATCGCGCTGGATGACCTGCGTTGAAACCGGAGCAGGCTTCAGTCCGAGTTTTTTGCAGACGTATTCCTCCACCGCCGGATCGATACAGGAGAACGTTCCGACCGCACCTGAGATTTGCCCATAGGCAATGCGTTCGCGCGCGCGTTTCAGTCGTTCGATGTTCCTGCAGGTCTCCTCATACCAGACCGCAAGCTTGAGTCCGAACGTCAGCGGCTCGGCATGAATCCCATGGGACCGCCCGATCGTAGGTACGGCCTTGGTACGAAAAGCCTGCTCGCGAACTGCATCGCGGAAGGATTCGAGCTCTTTGAGAATCAGTTTCGCCGCATCCTTCAATTGCACCGCCAACGTAGTGTCCAAGATATCGGACGACGTGAGCCCTAGGTGCATATAGCGATTTGCCTCACCAACGTTTTCCGAAACACAGGTGAGAAACGCGATGACGTCGTGCTTGACCTCTTTTTCAATCTCATCGATGCGCGCAATATCGAATTTTGCCTTTTTCTTAATTTCGCTGACAGCCGATGCGGGGATTTTCCGGCGATGTGCCAACGCTTCGCACACCAGAATCTCGATCTTGAGCCAGATGTTAAATTTATATTCGGGCTCCCAGAGGGCGCCCATTTCGGGCAAGGTGTATCGTGGGATCAACAGAGCCTCTCTTTCTGGTTTTTGAGGTCAGGGTTTGAGGTTGATAGAATAGCGGATAGTACATAAAATAGAGCTGTGTACCGCTTGAAACGGAGCCCATCTTAAACATAATCCACTTCCAAATCAATCGCTGAGATGAAAGAGGTCGTCGAAGTCAATTTTGTCTGTTTGGGAAATATTTGCCGCTCGCCGCTGGCCCACGGTGTGTTCCAAAACCTGGTCACCCGCGCGGGGTTGGATAACAAAATCCTTGTTTCCTCTGCTGGAACCAGTAGTTGGCATACGGGCGACCCCCCTGACAATCGAATGAGGTTGACAGCGCAGAATAAGGGTATCCAACTCAAAAACCGGGCACGGCAGTTTCAATCGAAAGACTTTGACCGGTTCGATCTGGTGCTGGCAATGGACCGATCCAACCTCTCTGAGCTAAGGGAACTGGCTCCCAAGTCGATTTCCGAGGATCAGCTCATGCTTTTCCGGACTTTCGATCCCAAAAGCAACGGCGATTTGGACGTGCCCGATCCTTACTATGGGGGGGAGAGGGGTTTCGAAACGGTATTTCAAATTGTCGAACGCACCTGCCCACCCCTCCTCAAGTATATTAAATCGCATTTCTTGAATGCTCTATGAAGGAAGATCTCCTCCAGACTCTGAAATCCGCTTACGGCGAACCCATTCAAATAAAAACCTCGACCTCGACCGGCGGCGGCTGCATCAACCAGACCCAAGTCCTTTCCCTTTCCAACGGTGAAAAAGCCTTCCTAAAATACAACGACCACCCACCAGAGAACTTTTTTGAAGCCGAGATCAAAGGTCTACAACTGCTGGGGGAAGCCAAGGACGGGCCTCGTGTACCTCGGCCCTTGGGCATCGGCCCCGGATCTAAGCCACGATTCCTGATTCTTGAGTACATTGAATCTTCCTCAGCCGGGGGCAGATTCCATATCCGCTTCGCGCGTGCCCTTGCCGCCATGCACCGAGCGACGCAGGACCGGTACGGACTCGACCATGACAACTTCATCGGAAGAACCATCCAGAAGAATACCTTAGAATCCGATGGTGTCACCTTCTTCCGCGATCACCGGATCCGTTTCCAGCAGGAACTGGCAAGAAAAACACGGGGACTTCCGAGGGACATAGATCGGCGTCTCGATCGATTTACAGAGAAGCTGGAAAACCTGCTAGACCTTGCAGGCGAAAAACCTGCCCTGCTCCACGGCGACCTGTGGTCAGGGAACTATTTCGCTGGGCCCGGGCAGGAACCCTGTATCTTCGATCCTGCCACTTATTTCGGCCCGCGGGAAGCCGACCTCGCCATGACCGAACTGTTCGGGAGGCTTCCACAAACCTTCTACGATGCCTACCACGAAGTCTTCCCTCTTCAGCCCGGTTATGCCGAACGCAAGCCCATCTACAACCTCTACCACCTGCTCAACCACTTCAACCTGTTCGGTGAATCGTATCTTTCTTCGGTAGACCAGACGGTGAAAGCTTTTACAGAGTGAGGAACACCTCAAAGACTTGAGAAAAGGGCTTTCGAACAAGAAAAGGCGCCCCGGTTTCGAGACGCCCTTTCAAAAATGAAGAGGAGGATCACTATTTACAGCTTCACGATCGTTTGGATCGATGGAATATCGAGATCAATTCTTTTTCTTCACCTGCCTCTAAAATCCCCCGCCGATTTTGGCAATGAAGGTCCGCAGTTCCTGTTGCACCTCTCCGTCAAACTGCTTCATTATCCCGTTTAAAGTTGCCAAGACAGGCTGTCCGGTAGTCATCTCCAGGGCGGAAGCGATGTTGACCAGGATACGCGTTCCGTATTTTTCGATGAGACCATGCTCCTCGGCGGCGGCAAATACCTGATCGGGCCCTACCGTAACCGCCCACGCCTGGACAACCGCAATCTCGTTGGACTCGCGGGACTGGAGTGACTCGATCCCATCCATGTATGCTTCTCCATCGATCTCACCCGCCTCAAACTTTTCGATGAGTTGATTCAAATTGATCTCCTCCTGATCCGTCTTGCCGAGGATATATTCAAAAAATTTCGGTTCTAGTTTTTTTAGTTCTTTCGAGTTCCAAGGATTCCTAAAATCCTTTTCGGCTGGAGACCTATCTTGCATTTCGGCCTCGATTTTTTCGATACAGACCGGACAACGCCCACCGGCATCGTGGCTGAACTGGGAGCCGCATCCACAGGGAGCGAGGCAGGTTTGCAGGGCTAGAGCCAGTGCCTCACCGCGAACGCCCAGCACCTCGCGTAGAGCAATACGAAGCGGATTGGATCGTCCGACAACCACCCAGTTGGCACAGGAAGAGCAATAAATTCGGTAGCTTTTCTGCCCTTCTTCTGGCCCCAGAACCGGAGTGTAGGTTTCCTTACAGAGCTCGCAATCGATCGCGCGAGTTGTTATTTCTGTCATGAGCATAGTTCTCCATTTCGGTTTTCAGAATATAAGCTTAGGTTGGATATGTTAGATGCCCAAGCGGCACCTGAAGTGCAAAAAAAATGGGGGGAGAGACGACCTGATATTTGGAGCAAAAAAATACCCATGGAGTCTAGACACCATGGGTTGGGAGTTGCAAAGTTATTTATCCGGAATAAGCTTGACCCAGGGCAGCTGCTTCTGTTTCTTCACCCCCTCTTATCACCTTTCCAGTTGTCGCATCCACAGGGAACATGGTGATTGCATTGTGGGTACTGCAAACCACCTTGCACAGATCACAGCCTTTACAGCGAGGTTCAATAACCGTGGCCTTCGTGGTGTTTTTATCCAGCATGATGCAGTCTGATTCAGGACAGTACATGATGCACAGTCGACAACCTTTTTCAGCGATACATTTTTCACTGTCTACCCACGCTACGTTATACACTCGAGAATTCTCCTCATCAGTAAATGATTAAACTCTATAGCCGACTGTTTGTTTCTTTAAATGCAACTAGACTGCGACTAACTGTAGGTTTTCTTGTTTCTCTGCCCATGCCTGGGCCAAACTGTAAGACTCTGTAATACACTCCATATTAGCCTTAAGAAGATCATTCTTCTTCTTGTATTTCTTTTTAATGGCTTCATCAAGAGAGGCCGTACCACCGGATGCAATGAACTTCTTTCCAAATCGTTCCTGAAGAGCACCATCCAAAGCTTCCAAGCTGACTAATTTCGTCACCCCCGCACAAGCGCCAATCATTGCCATGTTAGTAGAAAGTTCCGTCTTACCAATATCTAAGGCAAGCTTGGTTGCGTCATGGTTGAACACCTTAACATTTAATTTCTCTAAAGTTTCACGATCTTCATCATTAAGCAGATCAGAGGGTGTGTTGATAATAATCATGCCATTTTCCTGGATCCCTGAATAGAAAGGCGCTGTATAGCTTTTCTGCATGGTGATAACCTGAGGATGAAATATCATAATGACATCCGGAAACACCAGTTCACCGCGGTCATAAATGCGTTCTGAACCAACTCTGCAATAACTTTCGGCGGGCGCCATTCTCTTTTCCGCACCGAAAAACGGGTTCGAGATGGAAAACTTACCATCCCGATTGGCCGCCATGGCCAAGAGATGCGCAGCGGTTACCGCTCCCTGACCACCCAAACCTGAAATACGGATATTCATCCTGGCCATATCTTCCACTCCTATTTCTTTATACGTTGACCGGCTTTTTAGCCTCTTTAGCAGCTTTTTTTCTAGCCTTTGTTTCTTCTTTGATGGAATCCAGCAGTTTCTGGGCTTCATCTGTAACATATTCCTTCATTACAAACCGATTGCCGATCGACTCGGCATCCTTCATTTCATCCAGTCCCTCCATGCTCTGCTTTCCAATCTCAAGAATGCAGGGGGTATAAAGCTGAATAAATGTAGGTCCAATTTCTCTCGCCACGTAGACAGCATTTTTAATGGCCTGCTCAACGCGATTTGGCTTACTGACTGTCAACATGGCAACATAGGCACAGCCTGCTTCCCGGGCAATCTCAGCTAACCGCACTTTTTCGAAGTTTTTGCCCTTGGGAGCCATCTTGGCAACAAACCCTTTCTGCATCAGACCACTTTCCTGACCACCCGTATTGGCATACAGCTCATTGTCAAAACAAATGGTGGTGAATTTTTCCAGACGGAACCAGGATTGCATGGTCATATCCAGTCCAATGTCCACCGTTGCCCCATCCCCAGCCAGAACAACCACATCTTTCTCCACTTCTGGGAAACGAGCTTTCAAAGTCCGCTTCAAACCCGAGGCAATCGCATTCTGATTGCCAAAGAGGGAGTGAATATTTTGAACCGCTACATGCGGGAACACCAAGCTGGTACACCCCGTGGAACCGACAAACACTGTGTCCTCGGGAGCCGGCAGGCTGGCCAGAATATAACGGAAGGCAAGAGCTTCCGGACAACCGGCACACAAGGAGTGCTGCTCAATCAATTCCTTGGATGAGCCAATATCTTTCCACCCCCTGTCCTCTTTACCGTAAGTTGCGGTCTCAACCAGTTCCTGGTACTCCGGCGGCATGATATCCTTAAGGTCTTCACAGATACTGATCTTTTCCTTACTCATTAGCGAACCTCTTTAAATTAAAATCCCCAACCGGGGAAATGATTACAATAAAATCTCATCCGGTCTAGCTTCCACTACTTGCCAGCGGTCGAAGTTTTCATCCCCAGATGTATTTTGATTTCTTCTGCGATAACCTCAGACGGCATGGTCATGCCGCCCGCCACATGCGGCCCCACGTAAACCCGTTCGTTGTCCGGAATGGTAGCCTTGATCTCGCGTGCCAACCACCCGACGACATTAAACTCTGGAACGAAAATATGCTTGGCGTTCTTCGTGACTTGGCGAATCTCTTCATAGGGAAACGGGCGGATGGTTTTAATTTTAACCAAGCCCACCTTGATTCCTTCCTCCTCAAGAAGCCGGATCGCTTCACGACTCTGTGAAACAGCTGTCCCAGACGAAACAATCAAGATCTCTCTATCTGTATTATGTTCATCTATCAAACCATCAAGCAACGCAATCGTGTGCTTGCGAGACCGCTCGACCGCGGCATGGATTTCCTGCTGCCACGAAGCGTGGGTCGAGTAACTGATATAATTCGATTTCATAACGAAAGGATCACGCATCATACGAATCGGTGCAGTCTCCATATCCATACACGGAACCGGAGATTTGTATGGATCATAAGGGGTCAGACACATTTCGTCAGAGGGCAGATTCACTGTGTCCTTGGTGTGGGTTACGAAGAATCCATCGCAGCAGGTCGCCAAAGGAACGTGCACATCCGGCTGCTCGGCAACAATAAAACCCTTCAAAATGAAATCGAACAGATCCTGCGCTGTTTCGGCATGCCAGACCAGCATTCCGGCTTCGAGAAGGTAATGCATTTCTAGCGTGTCAGGTTGAATGCTGAGTGGTGAATTGATACCGCGACAAGTCACGCATACCTGGATTGGCAGACGCGATCCCGCCCACATGGGGAAATTCTCTATGGCGCGCAAAGTTCCAGGGCCAGCGGTGGTAGTGAATACCCGGTGTCCACCAAAGGCAGACCCCGCACACTGACCCATTACCGCAAACTCACTCTCACCGCGAAAATATTCATCCAAGTATCCTTCCGCATAGAGCTCACCAATCAAAGCAGCCGCTTCACTCTGAGGAGTGATAGGATAGGCCACAGAAGTCCCCAC
>CAJWLY010000026.1 GCA_913043155.1 uncultured Nitrospinaceae bacterium
CGTGGTAATTGTGGGAATTTGGTCGCCTTCCGGGAAATACTTTTTTTGGTCGGCTCTCCTCGGCACGATACTGATCATATTTGGGTATCTGGTTTCACCGATCACCGGGGAGCCCTGGAAAGCCATGACCCACAGGATACTATCGGTCGTTATGCTCTGGGGAGTGGCCTTTTTTCTTTCACGGAGAAAAAGTGCTGGGAGCTGAAAAAACAACACGGGCGGTACATCATGCTGAAATTCTGACCGGTATTTTTGCCGGCCGTCACATCGATATACCGGATTAACTGCTTTTTAATTTTTTTTCCTCTAGGATGGCCGTGTTGTGCTCCCGCCCCGCGGATGGAGCCCGTGTCGCTTGAATCTGCTTCAACGTCGGGTAGTCACTCATCTTGCTTCAAATATTCTTTTTTTCGGTAGAAAACTTCCGAGCAAGAAAATTATATATCCAACCAAAGATCAGACCGCCTATAGTCCCATCCACAAACCCCCAAAGAAGCCCGAGGATGCTTCCGGAGGGACTGATGTTATACCCAATATAGAACCTGCCAATGAAAGTTGGATCACCCGATGAACCTTCAAGTAAGATGAGCCACCATGTCAGAATAAAGAGACTCGCACCCCACAAAATTCCCCAACTTAATGCAAACGCTTTGATGTTTAACTGCATTATTTTCTCCTTAACTCTGTTTTATTCACACGCTACCGTCCATCCCCGTTGCTCTTGTTTTAACTATAAATTCCGGTTGTAGTGACGCTTGGGATTGCGCGCCCAGACTCATGTACCCGGCGGCAGGTGTTCGTGACCCCGGAGAGTACACCGCGCGAGATTTAAGAACGTAGCAGAGTCCCCGGGCTTGATTCGCCTTAGATTTCGTCCGTGTAAACGATGAAGCAATCGGATGGATAAACCAGGTGGGTTTCTCCCCACTGGTCGAACGCACTGAGGCTCCATTCCGTTTCATCATCCAGGGACTTCATCCGGATTCCGCCGGACCCTCCATAAACAAGAAGCGCCGTGCCGTCTCCCGATTCCTCGATTCGGCAGGCGTAGGCGGCGCAGGGTGAGTTGGTTTGAGCATCCCACCCCTTCACCTGCACCGGGGTTTCTTCTCCGTTTGCCTGGTATTTGATGCAGAACACCTCGCGGGGCGGCGACACGTGGCGGTACATCATGCTGAAATTCTGGCCAGTATTTTTGCCGGCCGTCACATCGATATACATGTTGGCTCTCCATGCGGAGTTCGTGTTTTCAGGATACCATTGACGATCGTAAGCCGGGTAGCATCGTATTCATTTTATCGGGAGCAGGCCATCGTCAGCCAAGAATTAAAAAATCTTAATGCCGGATTAACTGCTTTTTAATTTTTTTTCCTCTAGGATGGCCGTGTTGTGGTCTCCTCGCGAATGGAGCCCGTATCGCAAACGTCACGGTGCTGACGGGAGCAAAATCAGGGCCCCTTGCACATGGAATAACTGAAGACTCAGGGTCTGGCTCTGAACCCCACTTTTATACTTAGATGAAATTAAAACAACACAAACAACTTAGTTGGGGTTCGAAGGCAGGCCCTGTCTTCTTCTGCCTCCTTGAAAAAAAGAGGTGATTTGGTTGCTCTTAAGGTAGAGTAGAGACAGGCTCCTAGTCTATTCACATTTTTTTGGGTATAAAATATGATTCACGAAGTTAAAGTTTACGATCCCTCTGGCAATTTAAAAAAAGTTATTTCACAGAAAGTGCTAAACAGAAGAGCAGATGAACTGTGTCAAAACCCCACCCTTTTGAGCAAACCCGCACGCGGCCGCAAGAAAAAACCTCCAACCGTTTAGCGGGGATCTTTTTTGCTTGATAAACCCACTTTCTTCATCCCTTCCTTGTCCACCCCCACCAGCTAGCATAAAATACCCCCATCCTTCCTAAAGGGGAACTTATGTCAGGGGTAAAGTCCACATTACAGTGCGCTCTTGTTTTTCTGCTGTTTCTTGGGGGGATATTTCTAACCCCGCTCAATAATCCAGCAGGGGCAACTGGTGCAGCTAATAACGTCCGCACGACTGAGCCCGTAATGATTTACCTCTGGCACCATGATCCCTATGCGAATGGACTCTGCGATGACTGTCCCGGACTGATCAAAATATATCCAGATGACAATCCCGGAAACCTTTTCGAATATCCTTTCTATCTACGAAGTGGTTACTACACCGCTACATTATTTGGTCCTGCCGGAACAAAAATAACTCTTTTTGGCAATATCAACTACAAAACAGATCGAGGATATTTGGTTTTGATAAAAACGGATGATGATCCGATTGAGGTAGACGATCTTGAAGGATTCTCCCCCAATCAATGGGTGGAGGTGCCCCATCGAAAAGATGTATCAGGAGGGTATAAGGTTTATTACAGTCCCCATGAATTTTTTAAAGAGCAAATCAGCTCATTAAAATGGGAGAATTTGTTTGCGGTTTTCACCTCGCCTGTCCCTGCCAACTGATATAAGCCGGTCTCATCTCTCCACGTGATTGAGGGAAAACGGGTATATGGAAAATATTAAACTTGTTTACTTCGGAGGTTGCCCCAATTACAAAAGTGTAAAAAAGCTGTTAACGCGTATTGGGGTTTCTTTTGATGAGATCAATCAGGATGACCTTTCAGATGGACACCCCCTCAAACGATTTACCTCACCCACTATTTTGAAAAATGAGAAATTGATCTTTGGGGAAAAAATTAGTGATGCGAGCGGAGGTTGTTCCATCCGTATTCCAGAAAGATGGGAATTGGAACGGAAATTAAGAGGTTAGCTCGTGGTGCCAGGTGCCTTTGAGCCCTGGTGGGTTTCTTTCTTTTTAGAGCGGGCACAGCGAAAACCCACGTAGTGAAATCTATGTATTGGTAAACTCGTGATCCAATTTGAAGATCGCATGGTATTCATTGAGTTCCTCCACGACCCCCCACGGAGCACTTTTCCTCCAGTTGTCTCACGATAACTATTGGTCCATTCCCAAACGTTTCCCGACATGTCATGGAGACCATAAGAGTTGGGTTTTTTTTGACCTACGGGGTGAGTCTTTTTTTCCGAGTTTTCCTTAAACCAACCGTGTGACTTGGCATCTTCATCTCCCCAATAAAATTTTGAAAGACTTTCCGCGCGGGCCGCTTTTTCCCATTCCCACTCGCTGGGTAAACGTTTGTCAACGCGCCGGCAATATTCAACGGCCTCAAACCAATTTACCTTTTCAACAGGCCGCCTTCGTCCTTTAAAAAATGATGGA
Organism: uncultured Nitrospinaceae bacterium; assembly: GCA_913043155.1. Taxonomy (GTDB): domain Bacteria; phylum Nitrospinota; class Nitrospinia; order Nitrospinales; family VA-1; genus CAJWLY01. The sequence continues at coordinate 3,265 of CAJWLY010000026.1, forward strand.
TTGATTCCGATGATTTTTTCATAAGTTTCTTGAGTAACTTCAAAGCGGTCAATAAAAAACTGATCAATAAACATTTCCTTGGGGCCATGTTTTGCGCTGGTCACAAATTTCCCCGCAGGGATCAATATCATATTGTTCCCTATTTGGGCATGTGTATCGCCTGGGAAAAAGGTACAGAGCGTGATTGCTGTTAACAGCCATCGATACGGGTAACCCCTTATTTTTGTTTTTGTTCCCATTTCGTTGACGGGGATCATCCTCTGGGTTTCGGGTGTATTCTGACAGGGAATAGGAAACACACCGATTGTGCCCCTTTTGTTTTTTTTTCTATAGTTTTATTTGGAAGGCGTGGCGCCTCGACCGGGGCCAGCTCACTTTGGCCATGGCCTCCTCCCATTGTATTGAAGACGGGGATCATGGTCCTCCGGCCGGGGCCAGTTCAGTCTTGCCATGGTCCCCTCTTTCTTGGCGTGGAGGAGCTCATCCTTCAGTTTTGGGCGGTCGCCCGTCCGGTACGATGAACCTTGCTTTGGTTTAAATGTCTTGCCTTACGTCCGGCACGTAATCTGGCAGGTCCTCTTTCCTAGTTAACGTATCCTAAAATATTGTGACCGGGAAATCTCGGGGACTCACGGAACATTTTTAAAGACCTCTTTAGCCCCCGAGTTGCTAAGAATGGAAACAATAAATAAGGCCACCTATGCTTAAGGTGGCCTTATTTGAGCGTTGACAGTGGATTCAGTTTAACGTGATCGGAATTTTCTTGGGTTGCACTTTTTCTTTTTTTGGCAAATGAACCGTTAAAATTCCTTTTTCGACTTTGGCTGAAATATTATCCTGTTCAACCTCTTCGCCAAGATTAAAATGCCTCTTAAATTTGGCGCAGGAAAATTCCCTCATGTGGTAACCGTTTTTATTGGTTTCCTTTGTTTCCTTTTTATCTCCTGCCAGGGTTAGGGTGTTTTCCTTAACTTCCAGCTGGATTTCATCGTTGTCATACCCGGCAACAGACGCCTCAATGAGAAACTCATCTCCCTCATCCCGAATATTGACCCGGGGTTCTTGTGGTTGCGCCGTAGAACCCGAAAAGGGAAACTGCTGAGTGAGAAAATTGTCGGGATTGAAAAAACAATCCAAATCCGCAATTGGGTTATAGGTAGTTAATTTCATTTTAATTCTCCTTGTTAAATGATTTCTTAATTAACAAGGTTAAATCTTGGCCAAGTATTTCCTTGCTTACTTTTTAAATAAGATCGCCAAACAACCCAGTCAAGGTTTTTAGCCCAATTCTTTAATTTTGAGCATTCTGGGTAATGCATTTGTGGTTTTCAGGTACCTTTCCCAGGGACTCCCATCTTGCCTATCCCCGTCCACTGACATAAGATTGCCTTAATCTTCCTTTATTTGACATTACGCGATTTATGGTCGAGATCGTTCTGACGGTTCATTTGCTGATCGTTCTTTTCTGTGTGGTTGGGTTCCCCGTGGGCCTGGTTTGGAATCTGCGGTTGTTACGATATTTGCATGCTGTGATTCTGGGCTTTGTTTCGCTGTTTATGGTGATAGGCGTATCCTGCCCGCTTACAGTGTTGGAAGAAAAACTTCGAGAAGGGTCCTATGAAGGTTCGTTCATAGCCACCTGGATCAACCGCATTATTTATTTAGAGTGGGAAGGGCAGGCGTTAGTGGACCCTGTCCATGTCCTGGTTGCCGATCTTTTGTTCGCTACCCTGGTTTTTTCAAGTTTTTACTGGTATCCAGTAAACCGGGAAAAATAACATAATCTTCCTGTCAGGCTACTGGATTTTGGACCGCTCTGTCTTACACCACGTTGGTAGTGATGGTGCCGACGCCATCAATACAGCCTTCCATGATATCGCCGGTAACAATTGGTCCAACGCCTGCGGGTGTTCCGGTGAAGATGAGGTCACCCGGTCGCAGTTCGAAAAGACCTGATAGATGTTCAATAATCTCGGGTATGTTCCATATCAGGTTAGAGATGTTTCCTTCCTGCTTGATCTCACCATTGACTTTGAGCCATATGGTGCCCGCTGAAGGGTGACCGATTTTTGATGCTGGACAGATCTCGCCGCAAGGTGCGGATGCTTCGAAGGCCTTGCTGATTTCCCACGGCCTGCTTTTCTTTTTCATCTCACCCTGCAGGTCGCGTCGGGTCATGTCCAGACCGCAGGCATAACCGAATACATGATTGTTTGCGTCCGACTGTGAAATATTCTTGCCGCCTTTGCCTATGGCGACAACAAGCTCCACCTCAAAATGGACGTTTTCGGACTTCGATGGGTATGGGAAGTCAGCACGACTAGACAGGATCGCGCTGCTGGGCTTCATAAAGAAAAACGGCGGCTCGCGATCCGGATCTGAACCCATTTCCCTTACGTGCTCAGCGTAATTACAACCCACGCAGTAAATTCGGTGAACTGGAAAAAGGTCGGTGGAATCAGCAATCTCGATTGCAGGTATTTTCATTGGTGGAACAGCATAGCGGGTCATCAGTGCTCTCCTCTTCTTGCTTCAAACCGGTTACGGGGCTGCGTTTCCAATATAAGTTTTATGAGTTGTGGAGGGAAAGAGGTTATTTTAGAGTAGCTCGTGGGGATAGACAAGGGAACAGGTGAAATCATTTTAAATATAAAGAGTTAGAAATATAACCGGGGTCGATCGATCAAAAAAAATGTACGAAAAACATTAGATTATCGAACAAATTCCTGATAGTCTGAACTGGATTCTTTCTTCTGTGGAGGGGCTAAAAGTGACCGATAGAATACGATGGGCGGCGGGCAATATAAGTAAGAGGAAAAAGGATGTGGCTCTCTATGCCAGAGCGGGGACCGATGGTCAGACCACGGAAAACCAGATTCAGGAGCTAAGAAATGTAGCGGATCAAAATGGCTGGCAGGTAACCCGGGAGTTTGTGGATCAGGAGCTCAGTGAAGCAAAGGGAAGGGACCAGCACCCGGCTTTCGATGCAATGCTGAAGGCCGTCCGCAGGGGAGAGGTTGGGATGATTATGGGCTGGAGCGTGGACCGGTTCGGTCGGTCGCTTAAACACCTCATAGGTTTTCTTCAAGAACTTCAGTCAAACAATGTTGACCTCTATCTTCATCAACAAGGGATAAATACAGGAACACCCACAGGCAGAATACTCTTCCAGATGCTGGGAGTATTTTCCGAATTTGAAAGAGCCATGATCAGGGAGCGGGTCAATGCGGGCCTGACCAGGGCAAGGGCGCGGGGTAAGAAGCTGGGCAGACCAAGAGTGTCACTCGAGGTAGAGAAGAAGATCATGGAATTTCGGTCAACCGGCAAAGGCATGAGGAAAATCTCTAGAGAGCTGGGAGTTGGTGTGAGTACGGTGAAGAGAGTTATAGATGAAGCGAGGGTGGCCTGAAACAGGTTTGGGAGTTGGATCTCCCCCGGCAAAGCCATCTTCAGGTGTTGCAAGAAGAAGTTTAACGTGGGCCAGGTTGTTAAAAACTTCTTAAGTAAGACGTCACTCTAAAGGTTTGGAGTTAATAACAAAATCACGGACCATGTTCCCTTCCCCGCCTTCCGGAATAACCAGGATCTGACCATTTAACTGCAATTCAACTCGGTCTCTATCCCCTATGTTCATGCCGAAAGATTCTTTACCGTAAAAATTTTTTTCAGCTCCCCGGGGAAGAACAAAATCCTCTTCTCGAGACCCGTCGACACTGATATTGAACCAGACGTCATCTTGAATCTTGACTGTCAACGTCAAAGGCCGATCAACCATTTCGGAGGCGGTACGGGCTGTCTCGTTCCCATCGTCAGTCTGCGTGGGCAGGCTTGAGGCTATATCCTGTTTTGCCTTTGATTCTAATGCTTTATCCACTCCATTATTCATTTGTGATGAAATTTTGTTCGGTTTGATGGACTCAGTTATCGGTTTAAAACTATTTCTGGCGATCCCCCGCCCATCTGACTCTGAAACCGTCTTTTTGGAACTCGCGCTGAATTTATGACTCAGAAAATTTGTAGCCCATACTACCCCCGCTAGAGAAATAACGGCCAATCCCAACCCGAGAAGGACTTTTTTTTCCTGAAAGAATTTTTTCGTTTCAGTCAGGGTACCACCGATCTCTGTAGAAGATGGTGGGTCTATTGTGTCGTCAAAGGCGTTGAGCATTTCATGCTCATCAGACCCGATTATTCTGGCAAAGGATCGGATATATCCTTTGATAAAAACCTTTTCCGGAAGATCATCAAATTGATTGTTTTCCAGCGCCTGCAAAAAATGGATGGAGATTTTTGTTTTAGTGGCGATCTCTTCCAGCGAAAATCCGCGAAGTTCCCGCTCATGTTTTAGATAAGACCCAAAATTTTCGATCATGGTTTTTTCGCAGGCTGAACGAGGTTCAGATGTTCCCCAAAATATTTTTCAAAACGACTATTAGAACCAAACCGGATTACCTCCTTAAAATATTTGACGGCCTGATCCGGTGCTCGACCCGCTATCGATCCAGGCCAATCCAAAATAAAGCCTGTTTAAAACACGAAAAGAAGCGGAGGCCCCAAACGAATCGTGGTCCAATTCCGAGGAGAACAGGCAGGGGAGGCGGAGGGAAAAATTCTCATAATTTTTTAACTTTCGTTTAGTCAATGTATTCTTGACGATGGAAATTATATCAAACCAGAAAGCAACCTACAATGCGTAGAAATTGAAGAAGTTTGCCAAAAAATATTAATTTTTTAAAGACTTCGCTTTCAGTGTGGCCGTCGGTCGCTTTTCCCTCTTCCTTCCTTGCCATTTTTTAAGAATCCGATTACGCTTGAATCCTTCTGAAGAATTTAGAGGTGAAAATCGTGTTTTCCTCGGGAAAAGCAACTTCGTAACTAAAAACTGAGTGATGCAAAACGAAACCAACAATACGAAAGACCGGACCGGTAAATCTACACTACGTGATATCGCTGAAAAAGAGTTGAAAGCTGTTCTGGCCGACCACGTCCAGTGGCTGGACTCGAAAAAATCCGAGGGCCGGGCGGCGAACCTTGAGGGATACAACCTGAAAGGCGCCGTTCTTTTAGGCGCGAATCTGAAAAGCGCCAACCTGCGGGGCGCCTTTTTATATGGAGCTTATCTGAAAAACGCCGATCTCGAGCAAGCCGATCTCTCTGGTGCCAACCTGCGCGGCGCCAACCTGCGCTGGGCTAACCTCAGACAGGCCGACCTCTCCCATGCCAACCTGGTCCGGGCCGATCTTCATGAATCACGGTTGAACGAAACCAACCTGGAAGGCGCCAACCTCCACATGGCCGAGGGGGTGACTCGTAAGCAGATCGATCAAGCTCAAACAAGCGAAACCACGCGCTTGCCTAAAATCCTCTAATAAAGTCGCTTCTTTGCAGATAAAAATCCACGCAGGTTAAGCCTTGGAAAGACTGGCGGGCCTGTCGGTAAAAGTTTTTCCGATACTTCAAACGTGAAATGAAAAAAGCGATTGGGAGGGCAGACGGCACTGATAGCGGGGAGTCGATTGTTACTAAACCATTGCTACGCGCGCAGAGGCAAGCATGTTCTTGAAACTGGAAGTTGCGTCCTTCACAGCTGTTGCTTCGTATCCGCAATGGGCGGTGCAGTCAGCGCATTTTGGATGGTTCTTATGGCCGTATTTTTCCCAATGGGTGGTCTCCATCAAATCCTCGAACGTTTGGGCATAACCGTCGTCCAACAGGTAGCATGGTTTCTGCCAGCCCAAAACGGAATAATTAGGGTTTCCCCACGGAGTGCATTCGTAATCACGCCGGCCCTGTAAAAATTCCAGGTAAAGTGGAGAGTGCGTCAGATTCCAGCGGCTGTTCTTATTTTTGGCCAGCAGTTCCTTGAAAAAATTCTGAGTCCGTCTCCGGCCGAAGAAATGTTCCTGGTCGGGCGCGTCCAGGTACTGGAAAGCAGAGGCAACGGTCATGCCATCCACATCCAGGAGCTTTAAGAAGTCGAGAAATTTTTCCGCCTTCTCCACCGAGGCTCCGTCAAAAAAGGTTGTGTTGGTCGTTACGCGGAACCCCATTTTCTTGGCTTCACGAATTGTTTCTACCGCAACCTTGAAAACACCTTTCTGGGCAACGATGCGATCGTGGTCTTCTTCAAGGCCATCCAAATGAATGGAAAGGGTCAGTAACGGAGACCGCGGAAACTTTGGTAAAAAATCTTTAAGTAAAATCGCATTGGTGCACAGGTAAACATAGCGGTCCTGACCCAAGAGTCCTTCGACGATCTCCAGAATCTGAGGGTGCATCAGAGGTTCGCCCCCGGCAACCGACACGACGGGAGCTCCGCATTCCTCTGCGGCATCAAAACACTCTTTAGGTGTGAGATTTTTTCTTAGAATCTCGTTGGGTTTTTGAATCTTGCCACAACCGATGCATTCCAAGTTGCAGCGGAACAGGGGTTCCAGCATTAACACCAGCGGATATTGCTTTCGGCCCTTTAGCTTTTGCCGCATAAGGTACGAACCGACTTTAAACGCCTGCTTGAACGGGATTGACATGGTTTCTTGCTGTATTTTGAATTGCGCTTGACGAATTTGCTGATAGAATCAGCGGACACGCCCCATTATATGGGGGTTTGTGCCGGTTGCAAATCTCTTATTGCGTGATAGGGAGCCCCCACCTTTCCCGATAGGCTTTAATCTGGTTTTCCTCAACCGCAACCGATCCGAAAAATGATTCGGAGAACGGGTTTTGAAAAAATTTGTACTACTCCTGATCGTCACCGCAGCCGCCGTCCTCGTTGACGGGACGCTAACGCACGATATCTTCGATTACCGGATCGATTCGTTTACCAAGGGAGCAGTTTTTATGCTGATCCTTGTCATTTGCGGGTCCATTGCTTGGGCCGACTCGGCAAAAAACGGCAAAAAGGAAAACAATTCCAGGTAAAATTTTGCCTCAAGCTTCCGGAGAAGATGCAAGAGAGGGAGCGGGAGTCTTGATCACTCGGCTCAGCAGGGCATAAGGTTCGACACAACCCTCTGTTTTGATCCATACCGTACCGTTTCCTCCGTGCGCTGTAGTCAGCGCCATCCCATTCGTATTTTCCATTGAAGTGATTCGGAAACGATATTGGTTCTGCGGTGAGATGTATTCTACCTCCTGTCCCACCTCGATCTGGTTCTTGACTTCCAGTTCCATCCATCCGCCTGCCCGATCATTGACCACCCGCCCTGCATAAACCTGTGGTAGATCCTTTTCTTGTGGTGAATCGAACTGCTCCGTTGCCCGAGATGCGTTCGAAAGGAGAAAAGCAGTGGTGAATCCCCGGTTGGCCGTTTTGTCGGTTTCATTCAACAAAGATGGGTCGAATGATTTCTTGGCCGCTATATCGTCGGTTGCTTGCCTGTAGGCCCGTGTTATGAGCGACAGATAATAAACGGATTTGGATCGACCTTCGATTTTAAACGACCCTACCCCAGCCCGCGACAATTCGTCTAGATGCTCTATTGCTCGCAAATCCTTTGAGTTCATGATGTAGGTGCCGTGTTCGTCCTCATCGATAGGCATGAAGTCCCCGTTCCGGCCGGTTTCCTCGATAAAAAAATTCTCGTGAGCCGGTTGGGGTTTCCTCTCCTCGTCAGGCAATTCCTTATACAAATTATATTCCCACCGGCAACTGTTCGTGCAGGTCCCCTGGTTTGCATCACGATGGTTGAAATAATTCGATAGCAAACATCGGCCTGAATAAGCAATACAAATAGACCCGTGGACAAACGACTCCAGTTCGATTTCAGGTACACGTTCATGGATTTCCTGAATTTCCCGAAGGGAGAGTTCCCGTGAGAGGATGATGCGGCGCACCCCCTCGTCTCTCCAGAACGCTGCCGACATCCAGTTGATGGTATTCGTCTGCACCGAAAGATGAACCGGTAACTGCGGAAATTCTTTCAGAACAAACCGGATCATTCCCGGATCAGACATAATGATCCCATCGGGTGCTACCTCAGCGAAAGTCGCGAGCGATTTTTTAAATGAATCCAGCTTGCGATTGGGAGGCAGAATGTTTGCCGTTACATAAATTTTCTTCCCCCTCTCCCTGCAGTACTCGATATCTTTTTTCAGGAGATTGTTGTTGTAAGGATTTTCCCGAGCGCGCAGGGAGAACCGGGGTATACCGGCATAGACCGCATCGGCTCCATAGGCCAAGGCATACCTCAGTTTTTCCGGACTACCCGCCGGAGACAACAATTCTGGAACCTTCGAATCCATTATTTTCTGGGCCCATAACTTATTAAATAGTGTATTACAAACTTTACACCACAACGGGGCAAGCCCGCAACTGTTTGGCCAGTGCCCTCAAGACGGTATGAGGGGTTTCGGGATTTTAATGGGTAGGCGGTTGAAAGTCTCCAGGGATAAGACACTGGTCCCAAAAACATTCCAGCGCAATGACGCCGGACCCAACATACCCGCCTGTCGGGTAGAGCAAGATTGTTCCGCCATCTTTGGTTTTTCGAAAGTTACGTGCTTGTTTTGCGGGTTTGGTTTTCAGTGGCGATTTGTTGTTTTAAAATTCCACTTCCAATCAGTTGCCGTACTTCGAACGTGGCGCGCGGGGTGAAGTCTTTCATCTGGTAAAGTTTTCCATTCGCTTTGCTTCTATTCCCTACGATTTTTCTCACGGTTGGGTTATTGAGGGTTTCGATCACGAGTCGGGTTCCAAGGATCAGTGTTTTTCCGGCTAGGGTCTGTTCGTCATCATTCTCATCGAGCTGGATGGTTTCTTGACGGATTATTTCGCCGGTATCGATTCCGCTGGTGACTTTGTGGATAGTGGCGCCTAGAAGCCCGGGCCTTCCCTCGTGAACCGACCAGAAGTTGCAGGATGCTCCACGGTGATATTGCGAAAGCCCTAGGTGGAGGTTGATCACGCGGTTGGTGTATGGGCTGAGATAGCCGGGACCGAGCAGGCTGGCTCCAAAAACGATTATTTGCGAAGGATGAAAGTTGCGGACAGCTTCCAGGGTTTCAGGATGGTTGAGCTTCCCTTGGCCGATGTGTAAAACCTCGGGGGTGTTTTTTGCAGAGAGGTTTCCACAGGAAGAGAGCAAGTGCTGTTCGTACTCTGCCCGGCGGATGAAAAAAGATTCCCAGGCTTGGCGTTCAGCATCAGTTGTGGCAACAGGAGAGGGATACTTGCACTCCTCGACAAAAACCGCGGATACCGGGAAATGTGCGTTCAGATGATTCTGGAAATAGCGGTGCCGTAATTGATCGCTAGTGATGACGACCAGGTTCTGAGCATCCATGGCTATGTAATCTGTACTATTTGTTTTCCTATGAGCAAGGGGGAATACATCATGTGCATTATAAGTGGGGGACCAGCTGGAATGGGGAGATAGCTATAAGTGTCTAAAATGGATTTTGGGAGCTTTTCTAACAGCTAGGGACCCTCTAAACCTTTAAAAAAGAAAATGCCGAAGGACGGACTCGAACCGTCACGAGGTTGCCCTCACTGGATTTTGAATCCAGCGCGTCTACCAATTCCACCACTTCGGCATTATTTTT
>CAJWLY010000027.1 GCA_913043155.1 uncultured Nitrospinaceae bacterium
AACACGATGCTCGGGCAAAGGACATTGATTTCCTCCCAGTGCGGATCAAACCAGACAGGATCCGTCAACATCGTGCAGTTCTTGGATTGAATCAACAGGCAAGCATGACCGACGTAGGTGGTTGTAATCATCTCTATTCACTTAGAAAAAGGGATTACTAAAAAGGGCGTCCTCCTCAGGTAGCCCGGTTCAAAATAAATGACCGACTCGATCAGGTCTCAAGAACTCATGTGTACATTTGAGTCCCCTCCGAGAACGGAGACAAACTCATCGTTTGGTAGAAAACATCCATATGCTTCCTCTGGTACTCCAAGTACTGCTCGAATTCCGATATTCCCTGAATGATCAGGCTTACTTTTTTATGTCGCGGGGAGTAATTGGCCGCCCGGTGCATCCGGGTCGTGTCCAGTTTATAAACAGCAAGCCTTTCCAATGGGTACAGCCTGTCTTCCACTTCGATGCCGGACATCCCATTTTCAGAATCGGTGACGTCTATGACAAACCGATCCGCATTTTCTCCCGCGAGATCCCGGTGGTAATGCATGAACGATCCTGGGTCGGTGAACGTTATGGACACCCTCATGATAAAAAACTTCTTGTAGTATTCCGTGAGGAACAAGTGAACGGCCCCGACCAGGCATCTTGTCAGATGCTCATCTTTCTTGTCCTGACAGGGTGGTAAAACATTGGTGTGGATCGCGGTTTTCACAAACAGCTCATAATCTCCGGGGTTCTGGAAGAATCGTTTGAAAATGTCATCGTAAATAATATATTTGTTGAAGTAGGGATTTTGTTCTTCATCATCATCCGAAAGGACATGAGTTTTTGGTAAATCCAGCCCGTTGACGTAATGAATAAAATCGTCCACCAGATTTTCATCCAACGGAAAATCACCTACCTTCTCAACGAGCCGATATTCTGAGTTCATAATTTACCTCCATTCGTGTCCTTCATCTCGACGACCGGGACATCGACCAATGAAACCGACCTCCTGCTCCCCCAACCGCCGTAAAACGCCGTGATCAAAGAAAAAGAGCCCAACCATAAGGTTGGGCTCTTTCCGATGAGTGCTGCTGGTACGACCTTTCAAAACATCACATTCTTAGAGCAAGGTCGGAAAGAACCACATCACTCCGCTGGCGCATAAGCTCGCCCACCAGTGAAGGCGTCATAGATATAGGCCAGAACCTGCCAGCGCTGCTCTTCCGACAACCACTCTTTCCAGCCTTTCATCTTGGTTTTCGGAACACCTTCGGAAACCCGCCAGAACAGATGGCCGTCCGTGTAGGAGTTCATCCTGGTTGCAACACGAAAGTCACGGGCTTTCTTGGCCTTGGGCCGTCCCGAAACCCCGTGGCATTTAGCGCATTTCTGCTTCTTGATGTTTCCCTTCTTGGTTTTAACATCAAAACCATCCTGGTACAGCGCTTTCCCTGCTGCGACCACATCCGGATTGCCCCACCATCCTGCCGGCATCACTTTGGCTTTGTACTCATCCGGAATAACAATTACTTCCTTCTCCTTCACGATGTAGTGATGACCAGGATCCTTCAACACCCACTTCTTGAAGGGCTCGTGGAGCGTGTAGGGATACCCGACCTCCCCATACTTGGCAGGTCTTGCGTCAGCATAGGGCATCGAGTCGCTGCTCATACTCTCCAGGAATGCGACCAGTGCCGCTTTTTCGCTCGTGAGCAGGCCCAGAGGCTGGATCATGGCGTTCTTGTTGGGATGCGGTCCGCCGCCCATGTCGTAGAATTCCACGATCTCGGCCAGGGTGCTCAGCGTTCCGTTATGCATATACGGACCGGTGTATTTCAGCTCCCTGAGTGACGGGGTACGGAAAGCCCCTATGTCCTTCTTCTCCTTGGTGACCATATAGCGCCCCGTGTCAGAGATGTTCTTGTCCCACATGGGCAGTCCAATGATCATTTGCTCATAACGCAGTCCGACCTGACGGGTCGGATTGGTCGACAGTTCGGGATGATCCGGTACACCGATGTTATAGTAATTGCTGTCGCTGGCCAGCGCACCGTTATGACAGCGGATACATTTTCCCCGAGTCAGAAATACTTTCATTCCCTTTTTCTGCTGGGCAGTCAAAGCCGATTTGTCGCCATTCATAAACCGGTCGAAAGCGTTGTTCTGTGGATTCGAGGTCAATGAACTTACAAACTTGCAGATGACTCTTTGAATCTTACCGAAATAAATCGTCCGATCAATGCCGAACAGCTTCTGGAACTCCGCGTAATATTCCGGGATCTGACGCGTCCGCTCTTCGATGTACCGTCCGTCGCCATTCATGAAAAGCTGCGACGTCATGTGCGTCCGGCTCGTAGTGTCACACGCGTTGTTCGAACCCATCCACATCTGCTCGCGTTGCCGGTTGGCATTGATCAGCGACGGCGCGTTCCGGAAGTGCGCCGTTCCCGGGTAACCGTTGGACAACTGCTTACCATCGCCATAACCCTTCTCCGGTGTATGGCAGGTAGCGCAGGAATCCGACGCGTCCCCGGTGTAGCGATTATCAAAAAACAACTTCCGGCCCAGTTCCACTTCCGCCGGGTTTAAATTTTCCTGAGAGAGAGGCCCCAGTGGAGCATACCCGCTCCAAATGGGCTTCGAGTGACTACCTTCGCTCATACCAGCTGAAACTGACGAGCTCGCTATGAACAAAGCGATCAGGAAGACGCTCAGGGCTCCCATCCCGATGATGAACCTTTTACTTCGCTTCATTTCCATAACCCACCACCTTCCTTTCGGTTTTTTTTATTTTTCAGCGGCTGAGCCGCATCCATTCCCCTTGTAAATATCAAAAGATCAGGATTTGATTGATCTCTCATCACGAGGTTCCTCATCGGCCGCGGCCAGGACCTGAAAAGGTGAAGCTGGCTTCTGCGGATCCGCCGTCACCAACAGTGACTTCCGTCTTCTGTTCACCGAGGATCGGATGCCATGCCACTAAATTATATTTTCCTGCAGGAATTCCATCGATCTTATAACTTCCGTCGTTTGCCGCCATGGTCCAATAGGCGTTGGTTGCTACCCGGAGCCATGCATGCATGAAGTCATGCTGATCACACTGAATCTTTACTTGATTGCCCTTTTTAACCCGAAGTAGCTCATTCAGCTTATCTCCTTGTTCGGGCAGGCCCTTGTTCCAGAGGCTGCGTCGAGCTGCGCCGCGCACCTCGAAGGGATGCGGGTTATGAATGACGGTGTCATTGTTGGTAATTTGAAGGCCCGGGGCACCCTTCTTCCCTGATCCCAGCCTCTCCACAACACCCGTGAATGGTAAGAACGCGCAGTTCTCGCCGATCATCGTAGCCACGTTGGTTTCCATGGGCTTTCCGCTCACCCCTTTGCCTTTCTTTTTGAATTTCCCTGTTTTGTAATCGAGGTTTTCAATCAACACGGCAACGCCCTGCACCACACCCTTTTTGACCGTGATATGGAAGAAATCCCTCTCCGCACCGCAGAATTCAGGGTTTTTGGAGACCGTAAAATGTTCAGGCGGGGGGGGCGTCCCCTCGTACGAGATCTTTCCAGTGACGGAACCGCCCGCGGCATAAACGTTGCCCGCCTGCGCAGTCCCGACCAGGAAAATCAGAGCTAGCAAAACAATCATTCGGTTCATAACTTTCTCCTTACGGTTGATCACTATTAAAAGTTCCTGTTCCGGCTCCCACCCCACAGGAACGGGTGGGAGCCATCATCGTTACACGTTAAACCTTCTCCTTGAAGGTCATGCGCTTCTTCAAGTAATCCGGAAGGGTACCGATCTTTCTAATGGCAGCCTTCCCGAGTTTGTACCGCGGTGCGTTGGTCAGCGGATCCGCCACCGCAGACGACAGGGAGTTGGACGCGCCCCCGCCGGGCCAGTTGAAGTACATGAAGGTGGTGCCTGGCGGAACGACACTGGTCACGTAGACCATGGCCGAGGCCGACCCCTGGGTTGTCTTGATGTACCCGTCCTTCTTGAGGTTCGTAAACAGGAAGTCCTTGTGCCGGGCGCGGTAGAAACCGCCCACCTGGACGAAGACTTCATCGTTCTCAAGCGCGACCAGGTCGCCATTTCCAATTCCCCTGTCAGCGGCGTCCTTCGGATTCATTTCGATGAAATTCATCGGGTGCCGCTGCATGATGTAGGGTTTGCGCATATCATCGAAGACGGACTGCCAGATCTCGTTGTTCCGTCCACAGGTGACCCACAACTCTTTCTTCTCCGGCTTGGGCTTGATCGCCTCGTAGAAGTCACCGAACAGGTTCCAGTCGACCTTGTGGAGAATCAGTTTTCCGGACGGCTTGGTGAAACTTCCCGCCCTTTTGAGCTTGACGGTGATTCCCTGACCGGACTCGATATGCACGTGGGGATTGTGCAGGCGCTTGGTCTCGATCAACTTGTTGTCGTGCAGGCGAAGCGGCAACTGGTACCCCGTCGCGGCCCGCTTGCGCAGAACGTCGTAGGGCGACTTACCGTTAAGCGCTGCCCACTTCACCAACGGCGCCAAGTCCTGCCGGCTGTTACGGGTGAATCGGGCCAGCTCCTTGAAGACATCCTCCGACGTCTTCCAGTCGTAGCCGTCAAAACCCATTTTCTTGGCGATTTGCTGGATGATCCACCAGTCCGGCTTGGCATCCCCTGGAGGATCGTAGAACTTCGAATAGATCCTGAGCTGCCGTTCACCCTGGGCGCGCGTGAAGGTCTCTTCACCCCAGGTTGCAGCAGGCATGACAAGATCGGCGTACTGGTTCCCGATCGTCCTTAGATAGATCTCGTTGTTGATCAGCACCATGTCGCCGGCATCGGCCCGGGCTTTCAGCGTCTGGATGACGTGTTCGACATCAAATTTCTGCACCTGATGCTTGCTGCCTGTGGTGTGATCCTTGATGTAGTCACCCAGGTCCTGGGAACCCTGCATGGCTTCGATCCAGTTGGTTCCAATGACATACATAAAGCGGACGTGTCCGCTCCTGACCCAGTTGTCCACGTTCAGCGCCTTGCGGCCGATCTTGCCGAACCGCTCGGGAGTTTTCGACCGGGGATAACCCGCGGCGTTCACGCCACCGCGCTGATGTCCGCCGGCGCGGCCGATGACCTGGCCGTCCCGGGTCCCGGCGCCACAGATGATGGCCAGGTTGCCGAACGAAATGGTGTTGAGGTAGTTGTTGGACCAGTAGTTGCCCTTCTCCAGCATGAAGGACGCCTTGGGACGCTTCTTCTTGCCGGCGCCGGTGAGCATCTTACACGCGTTAATGATATTCTCGCGCGGGATACCGGTCATTTTCACGGCAACATCCATCTCGGCGTATTTTTCCTTCAGGAGCCACTTCGTCCACTTCTTAAAGTTGGTACCCCACCGGGTGCTGCGCCACTGCCAGGGAGTGTTTCTGGTTCCCCGGCCCATGCCCCAGTCGATTTCCTCGGAGCTGGCGGCCCAATGGTCGATATGGTGCTGGTCCTGCCAGCCTTTCTCGATGATGTACCGGCACATGGCGTTGTGCAAGATAGCGTCGGTCCCGACGTTCACCTGCAGCCATAGCCCGTCGTTTTCCTCGGCCCAGGTGACTCCCGGTGACTTCCGGGGAAGCACCATGACCAGCTTGGGCCTTCCTTCCATGATGTGCTCGGTGAACAGGACCGTCTTGGTCTCATAGGGATCCGTCCCCGAGATGAAAATTACGTCAGATGCCGACCAGTCATCGTAGGAGGGGCCAAACGTGTCGATGCCCATGTCCTCAAGCCCGGAAGCGTCATCCTGGGCCGAAGGCTTGTCATGATGGGCGTAGACCGGCGTCTCAATACTTTGCAGGGCCAGCTTGGTGATGGCGTAGGTGTTCTCGTAGAACTGGTAGGAGTAGGCTTTTACTCCGTAAGCCATCTCACCGTACTTGTCGAACACGTAGCGTCCCACTTCAGCCGCGATGGTGGTGGCGTCGTCCCATGAAATGGGCTGCAGGACGTTTCGCACCCTCAGCAGTGGCGTTTGCAGGCGGTCCCTTGTCGCCCTCCAGGGGCTGTAGCATTTCTGGGCGATGCCTCCGCCCCGAACGCTGTGGTTTCCGGACCGGTTGACCCGTTCGCTGATGGCCGGGGTCACAATACAGTTGTGCGGCTCACCGTTCTTCAGAACGATCGTATGCTGGTTGGGACTGGGCCAACTGCCAACCAGTGATTCTGTGCGTGGGTAATCCACTTTGAAGGCGTTTTCACTTGCCTTGGGCCCGCCTTCTTTTCCTACCGGCCACGTGATCGCCCTATAGGCACAGCCGACGATACAGTAGTCGCAGGCGGTGGGGACGATCTCCGCATCCGCAGGAGGAACCGGTACTCGATCCTTCGGCAGATCTATCGAAAATGTCACATTGCTTCCGGCGTTACTCATGAGTCATTACCTCCTTTATCTGGTTAATTCCACATTTGGAGCTTCTGTAATCATGTGTTGGCTTAAATGGGTTCATGGGCTAGACTCCCTGTAAATTGTCTTGGTACCCGTAAATCAGTCCTAACACGCCCACCGCGTAGATATCATCTCCCTCCACTTCCAGCACGATCTGCGGAAGATTCTGGACTGCGGAAGCGGTGATCATGATCCCGTGTTTTTGCAAATCGAATTTAGAAAGATGAAACTCGCACGGTCCCAGTGACTTTTCTTTGGGATTGTACTGGTCCTCGAGCGGTCCGCCCTGATGGGTACAGAAAGCGCTGAAGGCTACGACATCCTGCTTGGGACCGACTCCGCCCATGGCCTTCTCTCCCAGTTTGATCAAGAGACCCTTCTGACCCTCGGCATTGCCGGGGTACTGGATCTTGACGGGACGATCTGTTTTGAGCGCACTCAACTTACCCACCTTGGTGCGGGGGTAGCGAACGGTCCGGGCAGCTACCGCCGCACTGACCATCCCCTGACCTGCTGCTGCCTTGCCGGGAAACATCGTGCCGGGCAGGAGCATGGAAATAGCTGCGACTCCACCCATCTTTCCCCCGGTCATCAGTAATTTTCGGCGAGACATACAGGGGGTCTCTAGAGGAGACTCTTCCTGAGTTGCATCGACCTCTTGCTTCTCATTCTCGATCTTACTCATATTCCTTCTCCTTATTTTTCATGTTGTTTTCGTTTATTCAAAATGTTCATCAGCTCAATGGATCACTTCTTTTTCGGTGTTACTTTCGCAGGCAACTCAACCAGCACACCGGTCGCGGTCATGATTCCGTCCGGCGGTATTCTTGGAATCTTGAAATTCTTACCCGGCATCACATCGCTGCTGAGAGCCTCGAGAAAAGCCACTATGTCCGCTTGTTCGTCTTCCGTCAGGTTGAGAGGTTTCATCAGCGGATCTTTTGTTCCAGCGAGTGCCGGACCGTTGTCCTGGTCAGGCCCGCCGCCTGAATTGTAGAAAGCGACCACTTCGTCCAGGTCAAAGAACACGCCGTTATGCATATACGGGGGAGTCCACTTGATTTCCCTCAATTGCGCAGTCCGCCACTTGTGAATGTCATCGGGGCGATGCGTGGAGAAGTAGAGTCCCTTGTCCTCGTCCACCTCGTCGTAATTCAGAATCCCGAAGGCCTTCGACCGGTATCGGATAGAAATCTGGCGGAGCGGGTCTTCGTCGAACGCTTCGTTGCGCGGGAGACCGAGATTGTGGAAATCCTGGTTGGTCATCAACATGCCGTCATGGCACTGGATACATCCCGCCTTGCCCTCGAAGAGTTTCATTCCCCGGATTGCCTCTTCGCTCATGGCGGTCTTGTCGCCGTTCATGTAACGATCGAAAGGAACGTCCTTGGGATCGGTATTCAAAGTACGCTCGAATGCGGCAACGGCACGGGCTGCGTTATCCCAGGTCGGGGGTTCGCCAAAAATCTCCTGCATCATCTTGACGTAGACCGGAACCTGCCTCATCCGGGCTTCCGCCATCTGGGCTGAAACGTTGTTCGACTCCTGTCCGAATCCGGCGGCGCCGACTTGGGCTTCAAGACTCAGTGACCGTCCGTCCCAGAAATACTTATTCAGGTGTATATTGTTCACGACAGTCTGTCCGGCACGGAAATGGAGGGTCCCCGGATAGCCGAAGGAAAGGTCGTCCGGCTGGGACCATGCGTACTCCGGCCTGTGGCAGGCCGCGCAGGGGGTGCTGCCGTCCCCGGACAGTCGCCCGTCAAACATCAACATCGCGCCGAGCTCGACTTTTGCCGGGGTGGTTATGTTATCCTTTTGCGCATTCGGATTCAGAATGCCATTGGCCGGGATCGGCGGCACCGGCGCGAGCGGGCGCGGGTCTTTTGACCCCTGGGACCCGGCAAAGGCAGGCATGGCCAGGGCCAGCATGATTCCTACTGCCAATAAAATTGTTCCAATTTCCTTAATCGATTTTTCTCGCATTATTCGCTACCTCCTATTCATTTCGATTCGGACCTGGATTGTTTGGGCTTTCAGACCCATCGTTAGTAATTGACCCTTTGAAAATAGGTTCCATCTGGACCCCCCTCCCCACGGGGAGGAGGTCTTGCTAACTCGTTTCCGTCTGGCTGTATTCATAAGCCCATTGCGTGATGGTCTGGGGCACTTTTTCGAATTCCGTCGCCTTGTCAAAATAAAAATCTGCTCCCAAGTCCATGCATTTTTCCCGATACCTCGGGCTGGAATGATGGGAAAAAATAATGACCTTCGTCTCGGGCTGAAGTTTTTTAATTTCTTTAAGGAGGGTCTCGATGCGACCTACGGTGGGCAGGCTGGAATCCAGAATGACCGCATGGGGCTGCAGCTTCCGGATGGTTCTCCAGGCTTCTTCCGAGTTCTCTGCCATACCCACGACTTCGGTACCATCGAGTTCTGAAAGCATGTTCACCAACCTCTTCGATACTTCCTGTGAATCGTCCAGAATGAAAACCTTCAGTCGTTTCTTCATCCGATCTCCACACCGGAACGGGTTGCCCACTGGGTGCCTTTTTCTAGCTGTCTTAGTATCTACACCCAGAGGCCGGGTAGATGAAATCCGCTCCAATCCGCTTTTTTCATAGGATTTAAAGGGTCGGGAATAGGAGTCCTCCTAGAGGGTTCTAGGAGGCGCATTCGTTTGGACGAGTGGAGAGATTTTTTTAGAGAGGGGAGGAGGCGGGAACTTTAATCTATCAGCTTGTTTTCTATGACATAGCGAATCAACTGAGCATTGTTGTCCAGTTTAAGCTTCTCCAGGATATGGGTGCGGTGGGTACTGACGGTTTTAATGCTCAGTTGGAGTTCGTCGGCAATTTCTGACATCGTTTGCCCGGACCCGATCATGCTCATCACCTGGTACTCGCGGTCAGATAACAGCTCGTGCAGTTGTTTTTCGGAACCCAGAAAATCAAGTGCCAGCTTTTGCGCCAGGTTGGGGGTTATGAATTTGTCCCCTCGAAAGACCGCCTTGATCGCTTTCACCAGCTGTTCGGAGGCACCGTCCTTGGTCAAAAACCCGGAGGCTCCCGCTTTTAGAAACCGCGCCGCGATCCGTTCTTCGGGGTACATGGTCAAAATCAGGACCGGCAGATCGGGCTGATCGATCTTTAATTGCTTCAGGGTTTCCATTCCAGCCAGACCGGGCATGGCTGCATCCAGGACCACGACATCGAAATGAGTCTCCCGAACTTTCGCCAGCACCTCGTGCCCGTCTTTTGCTTCACCGGCAGCAACAATGTCCGGTGTCTCGGCAAGGATCATTTTCAAACCATCACGGAGGACGGCATGATCATCCGCGAGAAGAACTTTAATTTTATTTGCGTCTGGATTATTTTGCATGATCACCTCAGTGGAATTTTAACAACAACGGTGGTTCCCTGGCCTTGGACCCCGCTAATTTTCACCTGCCCATCCCAAAGAAGAGCCCGTTCCCGGATTCCTAGAAGCCCGAGGGATTTGGGATGAGAAATTTTATCTTCAGGAATTCCTTTACCATTGTCCGTCACCTTAAGAACCAGTTCACCATCTTTTTTATAAAATTCTATATTGAGCTCGCTTGCCGCGGCATGACGCGCCACATTGGTCAAAGTTTCCTGGAAGATCCGGAACACCGCGGTCGAAAGATCGGTGTCTAAGTCCAAATCACCCGTGCCTGAACTCATACTACACTCGGTCCCCGTCCGCTTCTGAAATTCCTGCACCTGCCACTCGATGGCCTCGGTGAGACCCAGCATGTCCAGAACCTCGGGCCGCAGATGGGTTGAGATCTCCTGCACGCTTTTAATGGTTTTATCGAGCAGATGCGACATGGTTTTTGCCCGGTCCCGAACCGTTGCTTGCTTGCCATCCAACTTTTTTTCCAACCAGGAAAGATCAATTTTCAAAGCGGTTAACATCTGCCCCAGTTCGTCGTGGATGTCCCGGGCAATGCGGGTTCTTTCTTCCTCTCGTACGGCTTCCAGGCGGTTGTAAAGGTCGCGTAATTCCTGTTCCGATGTTTTTAATTTTTTCCCGGCCTGGTAGCGTTCACTGACCCGACCGAGCTGGGTCCCTATGTTTGACATAATATCTAACAGTTTCTCATCGGGCTCGACCGCCTCGGGCGAGTAAAACTCGAGCACGCCAACGATGTTTTCCCCCATCAGAATGGGAAACCCAAAGCCCGCCTTCACTCCCAAGTTGTCTACATGCCGTGCTCTGGGAAAGTTTGGATCTTTGTTGACATCCACAATCCATGCGGGTTGTCCGGAAGACAAAACCCTTCCGGGCAGGCCTTCACCCGGAGAAAATGAGGTGGCTTCCGTCACCTCTTTAAAAACGGAAAAACGGTCTGGATCGTCCAGGTGCCAAATCCCGGAGGGAGTCAGCCCACTGGAATTTTCATTCACAACATACAAGTGCCCAATGGGCCAACCCGTAAGTTTACAAACCCGGTCCAGGCAAACTTTCGACGCGTTTTCCATGGCCGTGGCTTCATTAGAGGCCACGGCAACATCCGTGAGCAGTTGATTGAACATGCCCTCTTTTTCTAATTTTATTTCCGTTTCTTTTCGCCGGGTGATGTCCTCTTTGACCGCAAGGTAATGAGAGACAACTCCGTTCCTGTCTTTGATGGGGGAAATGGAAGCCAATTCCCAATAAAGTTCCGAATTCTTTTTCTTGTTATGAAATTCCCCACGCCATATGTGCCCCGCGCTGATCGTTTCCCACATTTTTTTATACATTTTAGGAGAACTGTACCCAGACTTCAGGAAACGGGGGTTTTCCCCGATGACTTCTTCGAGTCGGTATCCGGTCACCTGAAGGAACTTGGGATTGACATATTCAATCTCCCCATTGAGGTCGGTGATCACGATGGAGGCCGGGCTTTGCTCGACCGCCTGAGAGAGTTTCCTGAGTTCCCCTTCCAACCGCTTGCGTTCGGTAACATCGCGTATGATCCCGACAAACCCGCGATCTTGATCCGAGGTCATTTCGCCCATCGATAGATCGAGGGGGAAGGTGGTGCCATTCTTCCGCAACCCGACAATCTCCTGTTCATGCTCGAGATCATTGGTTTTGCCTGTTTGAAAAAAATTCCGGAGACTAGAATAACTCTCCGGGTGGTCTTGATGAGATTCAGGCATCAGCACACCGATATGCCGGCCAACAACCTCGTGCTCTTGATAACCGAAAGTTTTTTCAGCCGCAGGGTTGAGTGACTGGATGATCCCCTCTTCATTCACCGTGGCGACCCCCTCAACAAGGTTTTCCAAAATTCCCTGAAGGCGACTTTGACTGTCCTGGATTTTCCCGGCCAGAA
>CAJWLY010000028.1 GCA_913043155.1 uncultured Nitrospinaceae bacterium
TTATTTTTTGGGACGTTTGGTACCGTACTTGGACCGGCTTTGCATCCGGCCGTCCACCCCTAGAGTATCAAGGCTTCCTCGCACCACATGGTAACGAACTCCCGGAAGATCTTTGACTCGACCACCTCGAATCATCACGATTGAGTGCTCCTGAAGGTTGTGCCCAACTCCCGGGATGTAGGTAGTGACTTCCATGCCATTGGTCAACCGCACGCGAGCCACCTTACGCAGGGCGGAGTTGGGTTTCTTGGGCGTCGACGTATACACGCGGACACACACACCCCGCTTCTGCGGACATGACTTGAGCGCTGCGCTGGCAGTTTTTCTCACCGGCGCCTTACGGCCCAACCGAACCAACTGATTGATCGTTGGCAAAGCTAAATCCTCCCAAAAGGGCAACCCATTAAAAAATAAGGCTTTACAAAATCAAGCCGGAGGTTGTTTCAAGGGTTTTGAGTGTTAATTAAGTAGAGATGTAAAAAACTCAGCATTCTAGCACCGATCCCAATGGAGTCAAGGCAAAAATACGCTTAAAAACATCCATTTACTCCACCGAAAGAAGAGTTTGATCCGCTTCCGTTTTTTTCTCTTCTCCCTCGATTTCAGCTCTCTCGATATGAATGCCGGTATACGTGCGACAACCCGTCCCCGCTGGAATCAATCGACCCATAATGACATTTTCCTTGAGCCCGACCAGGTTGTCCCGTTTTCCACTTACGCTCACTTCGGTCAGTATCCGCGTCGTCTCTTGGAACGACGCCGCCGAGATAAAACTTTCCGTGCTGAGCGATGACTTGGTGATACCCAGCAAAACGGGTACGCCCTTGGCCGGTTTTTTCTTGTTTTTGATCATTTCCTGATTGGCTTCATTGAACAGCTTCTTGGTAACCTGCTCGTCGGCCAGAAAATCGGTGTCTCCCGGATCCTCAATAGTGAGGTGACGCAACATCTGGCGAACGATGACTTCGATATGTTTGTCATTAATCGCTACGCCCTGCAGTCGATAGACCTCCTGAACTTCATTGACGAGATAATACTGCAATTTTTCCTCGCCGAGCACCCGAAGGATGTCATGGGGATTAGTCGCACCGTCCATGAGAGCTTCCCCGGCAATCACTTCATCACCTTCGTGCACGTTGATGTGTTTTCCGCGTGGGATGAGATACTCACGCTCATCACCGGTACTACTTTCGACAAATACCTGCCTCATACCCTTAACGAATCCGCCAAACCTGACCTTTCCAGAGATCTCCGTAATGGTGGCCTGTTCGCTTGGTTTGCGCGCCTCGAATAGTTCCGCCACACGAGGCAGACCCCCAGTGATGTCCTTAGTTTTTGCGGTTTCGCGCGGTATCTTAACCACCAGATCGCCAGCGTTGACCGGATCACCCTCAGAAACACTGATATGGGCTCCCGCCGGCAGAATGTAGCGCCTGAGCGTTTCCCCCTTATCGTCCTTAATCGAAATCCGGGGCTGTTTTTCCTCGTCCCGGTGACTGACAATGACCTTAGTGGACAGTCCAGTAATCTCGTCGAAGTCTTCTTTCATAGTAATGCCTTCGATGATATCTCCAAACGCCACAGTTCCGGAAACTTCCGTCAAGATCGAGTTGGTATACGGATCCCATTCAATAAGCGTCTGACTAGGATGAACCTCTTGCCCATCGGTCACCTTGAGATGCGCGGCATACACAACAGCATATTTTTCCTTCTCACGGCCGCTCTCGTCTTGAATGACAATCGCTCCATTGCGGTTCATCACGATGATTTCCCCGCGCTGATTTTTAATAGTGCGCAATCCGGCGTATTTAACGATACCTCCTTTTTTCGTCTGCAAAGTGGTTTGCTCAACCACACGACTCGCCGTTCCACCGATATGAAATGTGCGCATGGTCAACTGGGTGCCCGGTTCACCGATGGACTGCGCGGCAATAACACCTATAGGCTCGCCAACTTCTACCCACCCCAAAGTAGCCATGTTCCGTCCGTAACACTTGATACAGAGCCCCTGCCTGGATTCGCAGGTGAGGTTAGATCGAATCTTGACGGATTCAATACCGGTATTTTCGATCATCTCGACGCTTTTTTCATCGATCATATCGTTGGCCTTAACCAGACGCTCTCCATTGAACGGATCGAGAACATCCTCCAGTGCGGTACGACCCAGAATACGCTCTCCTAGAGGCTGGATGATTTCTCCGGCATCCACCAGAGAAGTGAGGTCGACGCCTCTCAGGGTTCCGCAGTCTTCTTCCTGAATGATGATATCCTGAGCCACATCTACGAGACGCCGTGTGAGGTATCCGGAATTGGCCGTCTTGAGTGCAGTATCGGCCAATCCCTTGCGCGCACCATGAGTTGAGATGAAATACTGGATCACCGACAACCCTTCGCGGAAATTCGCGGTGATGGGAGTTTCGATGATCTCTCCAGAAGGCTTGGCCATCAACCCACGCATACCTGCTAGTTGGCGAAGCTGCTGGGTACTGCCGCGGGCACCAGAATCCGCCATGATAAAAACCGAATTGAAGTCTTTATTCTCAGAACCAGCGACGACGCGTTTGTCTTCCTCCTCGAGTTCCCTGAACATCTCCTCGGAAACCCGATCGGTGACGTGCGCCCAGATATCGATAACCTTGTTATAGCGCTCCCCATTGGTGATGAGGCCGTCCTGATACTGCTTGTACACCTTGAGAACATTTTCATGGGTTTTCTCAACCAGCCGGGCCTTGGTCTTTGGGATACGCATCTGCTCAATAGAGATACTGAGTCCGGCCTCTTTCGCATACCGAAACCCAAGAGACTTGAGATCATCGAGAAGCGTAACGGTTTTTTCACGCCCAACGGTCAAGAAAGATTGCGAGACCAGTTCGGAAAGCTCTTTTTTGTCCATCAATCTGTTGATATGGGAGAAGGGAAGGCCCTCGGGCAGAACTTCATTCATAAGAATGCGGCCGGTGGTCGTCTGACAGAGTTCTCCGCCAACGCGAACCATGATCTGCGCCTGCAAATCCAGTTTTTCGTCACCGTATGCCGAGATGACTTCCTCGGGCCCGGAAAATACTTTGCCCGTACCCCTCACTCCACCGCGAATCTTGCTCATGTAATAGCATCCAAGGACAATGTCCTGAGAGGGCACGGCAATAGGTTTAGCATTGGACGGCGAAAGCACATTATTCGATGACAACATGAGAAGCTTGGCCTCGATCCGAGCTTCCGTGGAAAGCGGAACGTGCACCGCCATCTGATCACCATCAAAGTCCGCATTAAAAGCGGTACACACCAGCGGATGAAGCTGAATAGCTTTACCTTCGATGAGAATCGGCTCGAACGCCTGAATACCCAAACGGTGCAAGGTGGGGGCTCGGTTCAGAAGAACCGGGTGTCCACTGACAACTTCTTCAAGCACCTCCCAAACCTCAGGTTTTTCCTGTTCCACCATTTTTTTTGCGGTCTTGATCGTGGAGGCATACCCTTTTTCTTCTAGTCGGTTAAAAATGAAAGGCTTGAACAACTCCAGCGCCATCTTCTTGGGGAGCCCACACTGGTGAAATTTCAATTCAGGGCCGACCACGATAACGGACCGGCCGGAATAATCGACGCGTTTTCCGAGGAGATTCTGACGGAACCGGCCCTGCTTGCCTTTGAGCATATCGCTCAGCGATTTTAGGGGCCGCTTGTTCGTCCCTCGCAGGGTGCGCCCTCGGCGCCCATTGTCGAACAGAGCGGACACCGCTTCCTGCAACATCCGTTTTTCATTGCGGATGATGATCTCTGGCGCCTTCAATTCCTGGAGCCGCTTCAGCCGGTTGTTGCGGTTAATGACCCGCCGGTAAAGATCGTTCAGGTCGGAAGTAGCAAATCGTCCGCCGTCAAGCGGAACAAGGGGTCGTAATTCTGGAGGAATGACCGGAATCACCCGAAGGATCATCCACTCGGGCCGGTTTCCTGATTTGCGGAGGGCTTCGGTGATTTTAAGCCGCTTGGCGAGTTTCCTTTTATTCAACACCGATTTGGTAACCAGCATTTCTTCCTTGAGACGAGCCGCCTCTGCCTCGAGGTCAATGGCCTGAAGAAGTTCGCTGATTCCCTCGGCGCCTATCATGGCCTTGAAGGTAACGGGAAATTCCATTTCCGCTTCACGAAATTCTTCTTCGCTAAGCAATTGTCCTGCCTTGAGATCGGAATCGCCGGGGTCGATCACCACGTAGTTTTCAAAGTAGATGATACTCTCGAGTTCCTTGAGGGTTAGGTCGAGCAGGTGCCCGATACGGCTGGGAAGACACTTGAAATACCAGACGTGGGCAACAGGACAAGCCAATTCAATATGCCCCATGCGTTCTCGGCGGACCTTGGAAAGAATAACTTCGACACCACATTTTTCACAAACTACCCCCTTGTGCTTCATGCGCTTATATTTACCGCAATTGCACTCCCAGTCCTTGACCGGACCAAAGATTTTGGCGCAGAACAATCCATCCCGCTCCGGCTTGAAGGTGCGGTAGTTTATAGTTTCTGGTTTCTTAACTTCCCCATAAGACCAAGAACGGATTTTCTCCGGGGAAGCAAGCCGGACCCGCATAGCATCAAACGAAATGGGGTTTTTAGGCTTACCAAACAATATCGAGCTATCCATCAAGGATTTCTCCTATTTATAAAATTTAGAGTTCCGTTGCATCAAAATAGTCCGACGAAAAAACGGATCCAAACGCAACTTACTTTACAGCCTCTATGAGATCCACATCAATGGCCAGACTCTGCAGTTCCTTAACCAGAACATTAAACGATTCCGGGAGGCTGGGGTTCAGGCTGGTATCCCCCTTGACAATCGCCTCGTACATGCGTTTGCGACCTTCGACGTCATCTGATTTAACCGTGAGCATTTCCTGCAATGTGTAGGCAGCTCCGTAGGCTTCGAGCGCCCACACCTCCATTTCTCCCAGACGCTGACCACCGAACTGCGCCTTTCCGCCCAACGGCTGTTGGGTAACCAGCGAGTAAGGCCCTGTCGAACGAGCGTGGATTTTATCGTCCACCAAGTGATGGAGTTTGAGCATATAAATGTAGCCAATCATCACCTTCTGGTGGAACGGTTTTCCTGTGCGTCCATCCATAAGTGTTTCTTCGCCCGTGGGGTTGCACCGGCAATCAACAAGGACACCTCGGACGTCCTCCTCCTTGGCTCCGTCAAAAACGGGGGTGGCCATATGTTTCCCGGACACCTTGGCGGCCATACCTAGGTTGGTTTCCAGTATCTGCCCCACGTTCATCCGGGAGGGAACACCCAGAGGATTAAGTATTAACTCAACCGGGGTTCCATCCTTGAGGTAAGGCATGTCTTCTTCAGAAACGATGGTAGAAACAACGCCTTTATTCCCATGACGACCGGCCATCTTATCACCAACCTGAAGCTTACGTTTCATCGCAATAAAAACCTTGACCAGTTTGAGCACGCCGGGGGAAAGGTCATCGCCCTTTTTCAACTGGGAAACTTTTTCGTTCATCACGGTCTTCAGGATGCGAACCTGATCCTTGCAGTTTTCCGCCAAGCCCTGAAGTTCTTCCAAATCCTTCACGGGCACCTTACACATGTCATTGGCTCCCATCTTCTTGAGCACCTCATCGTCAAGCACCTGCCCCTTTTCCAGACTGTAGCGTCCAATCTTCGCCGCCTCGGTCGCAGTCTTGCCGGAGAGCGTAGTCCGCATCCGCGCTTCCGTTTCACTTTTGATAATTCGGATCTCATCGCTGAGATCCTTTTCAATGCGGGACACCTCTTCCTCTTCAATAGACAGCGCACGGGAATCTTTGTCAATTCCCCTACGGGAAAACACCTTGACATCGATGACAGTCCCATGAACACCAGGCGGAACCCGCAGTGAAGTATCGCGGACGTCTCCAGCTTTTTCTCCAAAGATGGCTTTGAGAAGCTTCTCTTCCGGGCTCAGCTGGGTTTCGCCCTTAGGCGTGACCTTACCCACAAGAATATCGTTAGGCGTGACCGTCGCGCCAACACGAATGACCCCACTTTCATCGAGATTTCGCAGCGCATCCTCACCAACATTGGAAATGTCGCGCGTGATTTCCTCTTTACCCTGCTTGGTATCACGCGACTCCACATTAAATTCTTCAATATGGATGGATGTGTAGATGTCTTTTTTCACCAGCTTTTTACTGACGATGATAGCATCCTCGAAGTTGTACCCATCCCAGGGCATGAACGCAACTAACACGTTGCGTCCCAGCGCAAGCTCACCAAGTTCAGTCGCGGGACCGTCAGCGATAACCTGTCCCTTCCTCACGCTTTCACCGGAAGTGACTAGAGGCCTCTGGTTGACACAAGTGTTCTGATTGGAGCGCTGGTATTTGGTCAGGGTGTAGATGTCCACATTGGATTCAAGAAACCGGCTCCGCTTCTTCTTGCCTCTATACTTGTAAGCATCGTTGCGGACAACGATACGGGTGGCATCGGCGCTGATCACCTCGCCATCGTTTTCAGCGATGATAACAGCGCCCGAATCGCGCGCCACGATCGCCTCCATACCCGTTCCCACCACCGGCGCTTCCGCTTGAATCAGAGGAACAGCCTGACGCTGCATATTAGACCCCATCAAGGCTCGGTTGGCGTCGTCGTTCTCCAAAAACGGAATAAGTGACGCGGCGACGCTGATGAGCTGTTTCGGAGAAACGTCCATGAAGCTGACCTTGTCGCTTGGGGCCAAGACAAAATCCCCACCCTGACGCGCCGATATGATCTGCTCCTCAAACTTGTTATTCTTATCAAGTGTCGCATTGGCCTGAGCGATAATGTACTGGTCCTCTTTCAAAGCAGTATGAAATTCCACCTCGTCGCTGACTATCCCGTTCGAGACTTTCCGATAAGGGGTCTCGATGAACCCGTATTTATTAACCCGGGCATAGGTGCTAAGCGATGAGATGAGCCCGATGTTGGGGCCTTCCGGCGTTTCGATCGGACAGATACGCCCATAATGGGTGGGGTGCACGTCCCGCACCTCAAATCCAGCCCGCTCGCGGGTCAGGCCGCCAGGGCCCAGCGCGCTCAGGCGTCGCTTGTGGGTCACCTCGGACAATGGATTCGTCTGATCCATAAACTGGGACAACTGGCTACTACCAAAAAACTCTTTGATGGCCGCGATCACCGGTTTGGAATTGATAAGATCGTGTGGCATCGAGACATCCAAGTCCTGAATCGACATCCGCTCGACGATTGCTCGTTCCATGCGAATGAGCCCGATCCGAAACTGGTTTTCAAGCGATTCTCCTACAGCCCTAACGCGTCGATTACCCAAATGATCGATATCATCAATCACACCAATCCCATTTCTCAGGTCGACCAAGAACTTGACCACCGCCACTAAATCATCCAGCGTCAACAGGCGGTTTTCAATGGGAATATCCAACCCAAACTTCTGGTTGAGCTTGATGCGCCCAACCATCGATAGGTTGTACCGTTTCGAGTTAAAAAACAGGTTCTTGAAGAGCGATCTCGCGATTTCCGGGGTCGGCGGATCGCCGGGCCGGAGCCGCTTATAAATTTCTCGGATGGCATCGATCTGATTGTCAATCTTGGCCAACGCCAGCGCGTCGCGGATGGTTGTATCAGAAGCCTCATCGTCGATATGAAGAATCCGAACCTTGGTGACGCTGTTTTTGTAAATGAGATCAAGAACCTCTTCGGTAATTGCCTGATTGGTCTCAACCAAGACTTCGCCGGTTTCCTTATCAACGATTTCATCGAATAGGTAGCGGCCAATGAGGCCTTCCGGATCGATCTCCACTTTAACCGACCGCGGCAACCGGTTTAGCTTGCGCGTTATATTGGGTGTAATCTTTTTATTGGCTTTAATGACAACTGCGTCGGTTTTAGGATCGATGATGTCTTCCAGAACCTTGTACCCAACAAGAAGGTTCTTGCTCTGGGCAAAAACCCGCTTCTCCTTGGAAGATACGCTGACCATTTCGATTGCGTAGAACGTTTCCAGCATTTCCTTGACTTGCATTCCGAAGGCCTGCAAAAGAACAGTCGCAGGAAGCTTCCTTCGTCGATCAATCTTGACGTACAGCATATCCTTGATATCAAATTCAAAATCAATCCACGATCCGCGATCAGGAATGATGCGCGCGGAATAAAGAATTTTCCCACTGACGTGGGACTTACCCTTATCGTGGGAAAAAAAGGCACCCGGAGAACGGTGCATCTGGCTCACGATCACGCGGTCAACACCGTTGATCATAAACGTCCCGTTAGGGCCCATAATGGGCATCTCGCCCAGGAAAATTTTCTGCTCCTTGACTTCCCGGACAGTATTTACGACTATTTCTGGGATTTTTTCGTTCCGAAGTACTTGGATGACATCATCCGTAATCTCAGTGCGGGCGGGGAGAATTACCTTCCCCTTCTGTGGATACTTAACATCCTCGAGGATGTACTTTCCTGCAAGGTCCTTGATCGTCTTAGCATTAAGATCGACCGCCTCGCGGTCATACAAGACCAAGCGAACCATGATCTTGATGGGGTCGGTGTAGGTGAGCCCCCTCTGACGGCATTCACTGAGTTTATGCCTTTCCTTATGGACAATTTCGTAGCCGCATTCGTCGCAGACCAAACCGGAACTGCCCAATTCCCCGTATTCGCCGCACCCACATTCCCAGACGCCAACCTCGTACCCGATATATTCGATGCTGGCGTTGAGATTCAGGTCGCGTATAGGGAACACATCGCGAAAAACCTCCTCCAATCCACTCAGCCTACGATCTTTGGAGGCGATACCGCCTTGAAGAAAGGATTCGAACGATTTTCGCTGGATCTCAATAAGATTAGGAATATCAACAACTTGAGGGATGCGAGCGAAGTTTTTTCTGGCCCTCAGACTTCCTATCGTGTCTCGCGGGGAACGGGTTTTTGACATGCTTATCCAACCTTTTTTTAAGAAGTGGTAAAAAGATCTGTTGTTGCTTGATCAAGTATAGACGAACTGAATCCAGTGGCTTTATTTGATTTCCACCGTTCCCCCGACTGCTTCAATCTTCTGCTTGATCTCGTCAGCCTCCTCCTTGCTCACCCCCTCCTTAATGGGCTTCGGCGCGCCATCCACCAAGTCCTTGGCATCCTTCAAACCCAGTCCGGTAACAGCGCGCACCTCCTTGATTACCTGGATTTTCTTATCGCCGATTGTTGCGAGAACAGCGGAAAACTCCGTCTGCTCTTCGGCGGCAGGCGCAGCGGCGCCTCCTGCAGCGGCAACGGCCACTGTCGGCGCAGCAGCGGTAACTCCATACTTATCCTCCAACTCCTTAACAAATTCCGACATCTCCAGCACTGTCATGTTGTCGATGAAGGAGACGACATCTTCTTTTGCGACGGCCATCATGACCTCCTTTCAATAAACAAAGTATTTTTGACCACTTCAAATCAAATTCAACAAATCATAATAAACTTGAAAACGAGCACCTCCATATGGAGAGCGCTCCATCAGTTGGCTTCTTTCTTCTCCCGAATCGCTTCGAGGGTACCCACGAGCTTACGAAGCAAAGAGGAAAACACACCGACGAAATTAGTCGTCGGCCCCTGAAATACCGACAGCATTTGAGAAATCAGTTCCTCCCGAGAGGGAAGCTTCGACATGGCTTCCAGTTCTTCAGCGGAAACCCTTTTACCCTCCACTACCCCACAGAGAACATCGGGAGCTTTGGGCGCATCGGTTTTGGCAAAATCAGCCAACGCTTTAGCTGGGGCCACCACGTCATCAAAGCTGACCACCAGAGAAATCGGTCCACTAAACTCCCCATCGAGAATTTCTAGCGCCGTGTCTTTGGCAGCCCTACGGGCCAAGGTGTTCTTGACTACACGGAAATCCACCGAACGACTCCTCATGTGCTCGCGCAGGGCAGTGATCCCCGTCGCATCGATCCCCTGGTAATTGGCCAGCACCGCCGATTTGGCTTTCTGAAAAACCTCGTGCAATTCTGCTACCGCTTCAACTTTCGCTGGATTTGCCACGAAACAACCTTTCAATTAACTCGAAGATTCAACTTAGGATTTAAAATCGGCCGTAAAAACAACAACCGGCCCGGATTAAACGGATGCGTAAATCAATTGGGGGAATAAGCTACCTTGACCCCAGGACCCATCGTGGAGGATAAAGAAACTCCCTTAACGTAATGACCTTTGCTCGACGCAGGCTTCAACTTCACCAGCGTCGCCATGAGGGCATCGAAGTTCTCCGCTAAATCCTCAACGGAAAAGCTAACCCTACCTAGCGTAGCGTGCACGATGCCGGACTTGTCCACTCGAAATTCCACTTTACCCGCCTGAATTTCCTCAATGGCTCCCTTAATATCGAAAGTGACCGATCCGGTTTTTGGGTTGGGCATCATTCCGCGCGGGCCAAGGACCTTCCCTAGCTTCCCAACCTGGCCCATCATGTCCGGGGTGGCCACCACACGATCAAACTCGAGCCAACCTCCCTGGATTTTTTTAACAAGATCCTCGCCACCAACAAACTCGGCACCGGCTTTTTTAGCCTCAGCTTCTTTTTCTCCCTTAGCAAAAACAAGCACACGAAACTTCTTACCCGTCCCCTTGGGGAGAACGACACTGCCACGAATATTCTGGTCGGCCTTGCGTGGGTCTACACCCAAGCGCACCGCGACGTCCACCGTCTCATCAAATTTGGCAGGCGCCGTTTCCTTCGCTAGCTTGACAGCCTCAGCAGGCTCATATGTTTTTTCGCAGTCCACTTTTTCGAGCGCCGCCTTCATTTTTTTTCCTGACTTTGCCATGTACTTCCTCTCGCAAATGGTTTAGCTCTCTACCGTGAGCCCCATGCTTTTTGCGGAACCTTCAATAATACGCATTGCCTGATCTATATCGAACGCATTCAGGTCTTCCATCTTGGTCTGGGCGATTTCGCGGACCTGCTCACGCGTAACGGCGCCCACAAGTTCGCGGCTCGGATTGGACGAACCTTTAGCAATACCCGCAGCCTGTTTAAGAAGCACCGCAGCGGGCGGAGACTTGGTGATGAAGGTAAAACTGCGGTCCTTGTACACCGAAATAATAACAGGGATAATCGTCCCCTCTTTTCCCTTCGTCTGCGCGTTAAAGGCCTTGCAAAAGTCCATGATATTGACCCCATGCTGGCCCAGCGCAGGCCCGACAGGCGGCGACGGAGTCGCCTGACCCGCAGGAATCTGCAA
The DNA here is from genome assembly GCA_913043155.1 of uncultured Nitrospinaceae bacterium. Lineage (GTDB taxonomy): Bacteria > Nitrospinota > Nitrospinia > Nitrospinales > VA-1 > CAJWLY01. The sequence continues at coordinate 11,221 of CAJWLY010000028.1, forward strand.
TTTAATCTGGGATTCCACCTGTTTAGTTGCCACTCGCCTTGCTCCCTTTCTGAATATCTAACTGTTCAAACGACCAGCACCCGTCACACACGCTCAATCTGCGGAAACTCCAACTCCACCGGGGTGGCTCGGCCAAAAATGGAAACCATGACCTTGACTTTGCCTTTATCGTGATTGACATCCTCCACGGTGCCGTTGAAATTTATGAACGGTCCTTCGATCACGCGCACATCTTCTCCCTTTTCAAATAAAACCTTAGGCTTGAGCCGAGTCGATTCCCCTTTCATCTGCTCCATGATCAACTTCACTTCCTCCTCGGATAGCGGAACCGGTGTGGCCCCGCCTCCAAGAAATCCAGTGACTTTGGGCGTGTCTTTGATCATGTACCAAATGTCCCGCGTCATATCGATATTGATCAGGACATATCCAGGAAAAAACTTTCTCGATGAAATTTTCTTTTTGCCCCTACGGACCTCAACAACTTCCTCTGTGGGAATAA
>CAJWLY010000029.1 GCA_913043155.1 uncultured Nitrospinaceae bacterium
TCGGTCGGACTTCGTTCCCAGGTTCAAGCCGCGTTTGGTCCAAGCCGTGGCCAGACGGACTTCGCCCTTCATGTAATGGACCCAGCCCAGTTGAATATAGGCGGTCAAGGATTCAGGTTTCCGTTCGATGAGATAACGGTACTCGGTCACTGCTCGATTGAGATCGTCCATCCGGTAGTACGCTTCGGCCAGCGCCTCCACCACCTCGGTGTTTTGAGGAAAACGCGACTTGGTTCTATTTAAGTTTTCTGCGGCCAGTGCGAACTGGCCCAAGTGGATGTAGCTCTTTCCCATGGTGATAAAGGGGGTTGGGTTGCTGGGATCGATCTTGCTCAGTTGTTTTAAATGCAAGAGTGCGCTTATGGTTTTATTTTGGGATAGATAAAGACGTGCCAGTTGCCGGTGTGCCGCGACAAATGAAGGCTCGATCTGCGCTACCTGCAAAAATGCCTCGATGGCTTTGTCTGGATTCGCAAGATCCACATAGGTTAGGCCGAGGTTGAACAACGTGGGTACGCTGTTCGGGTCGGCCTTCAAGGCTTGTTGATAATAACGGACGGCCAGTGCGTGCTGCCCAGTCTCTCCATAGATGTTTGCCAGGTTGTTGTTTGCTTCGATTGAGGAAGGGTTGGTCTCCGCCGACAGTGCCAGGTAAAAGACGGCCTTTTCCGGACGCGAGTTTCTGTAATGAACCATGCCTACGTTGGAAAGATAAGCGCCCAGCGTCTGCCTTTTATTTAAGTTTTGTGTGAAAAATGAAGTTCCTGGATCAAATTTCACCCCGAACCGGTTCTCATAAAAAGAATCGGGAAAGGTGACGCCCGACTCCGTGGCTTCAATATTGATGCGAGCGTTTTCGGTTTCGTAACGGACGAAGAAATGGTTAGGTAGACCCACGCCATGAAGCGGGAGATTCAGCCGGTCCCCCACAATCAGGTACAACAGCGACAGGTTCATGCAATACCCACGCTTGGATTTCAACATACCGTGTAAAAATAACTCGTCGGGATTGAGTGGAATCCCCTGCGCATCGACTTGGTCGGTATACTGATATCCTCCTTCGCGGTGGATGGCTTCTCGGAGCGCCTCGACAGTTTCTTTGGCGGAACTGCTTGGACTCAGTCGCTTCCTCACCGATTCTGTGATCCGGGCGAGTTCAGTGCGTAAGGGGACTTCGTTTAGGGATGGGTTCCAATCCTGAGAAATAAGAAGCAGGGCGCTGGTCAGGTCGATGGACTCGGCTTGTTCCGATAATATTGCTCGCAGCCGGTTTTCGATGGAATCGCTGGATGCGACGCCAGCAAAACCAGAGCCCGTTAAGATGGTTCCAAGTAGAAAGACCCATCCCAGCCACCGTAAAAAAAACAACCGGGAATTTTTCATAACACCTTGTTTCACAACAAATGTGAATTGAAGGAAAGTATTTGAACCCTAAGAATAAATTTATTATATCAAATGAACTAGGCTGATCCCTGTGTTTTTAGAGAGGGCGATTGGTGTGGTTTATTCTTTCCTGATCAACCACCCCTCGAGCAGGAGCATTGAACCGACCAACAGCAGGAATGGTGTGGACAGGGGAAGTCCTTCTTCAGGATGCGCTGATTCCCGATGTTGGTACCCGGTGGAAAAAGTGACAGTCATTTCGGAAAGGAGATTTCTGATTTCCTTGTCCGATATTTTATCAGAGATAGATTCCCGTGGATCGATATTGACGGTGAAAGCTCCTGCCGGTTCTGTTCCTGACGGTAATTTGGGGATGGTTTGGGATTCGCTGTTTCCGTTGGACGCAGAATCTCCACGGCGCAGTGTGTACACTCCCGGGCGAAAGGTATCGTCGAAGGTGACTTTTTCTCCCCTTGATCGAAGACGTAAGATTTTTCCTCCCGGCGACTCAATATAGATTGAGGAGCCCGTTGCCGGTTCCTTCCAGACGAACGGTTCTCCTACAAGCAACTCCTGCTGCGTGAGATTGTCTAATTTGCGTGCCGAGTATTTGACCCAGCGCTGGACCCAGGGGAGAAACGTAGGTTGGATGGCGAAATCACTCCAGTCGCGGTCGATACTGGAAACAAACAAAATAACTTTTCCCTTGCCGGATTTCGATTCGATTAAGGCGGGAGCCTGGTTTAGAAACCACATGGGTATGGTGAACTCTGCGTTCTCCTTCGGTTCTACGCTATACATGGAATTGAAACGGATGCTCTTCATTTCCTCAAGTGTTCGGCCTTTGAAAGCTTGTAAAACTCGGTGTTGGCTGGGCTTGATCAACAGGCGGAACGGTTCGTCCTGCTGGGTTATTTGATGTATTGATTTTAGGGTGACCGGTAGCAGACGACCCAGTTTTTCATTATAGAATTTCGGATCTACTTGGTCCCCCAGCGTGATGATCAACGCCCCCCCGTGCATGACAAATTTTTCAAGTTCGCGTTCATAGCCAAAGGGAAGGTCACGCGCGTTGCAGATGACAACCACGGAGTAGTCGAAAAGATTGCGCATGGGAAGCTCGGCCAGCGTGGAAACTGTAGGATCGATGTTGGATGTGGAAACGGAAAACGGATTCAACGCACGTTCCAAGTAAAACGTTTCGCTCAGGTGCTCGACTGTTTTCGGATCGCCGTCGACGATAAGTACCTTGATCGACTGGTTTGGCTGATAGTGGAAGAACCGGTGGTTGTCCTGTGCCAGCAGGTCGTCTTCAATACGGATTTCTCCGGTTAAGGGAGTGTTGGCCTGCAGGGGGAAGGAAAATTCTTTTTCTCCGGTGGATTTTGCAAGAAGGTCAAGCACTCCCGAGGTTTGTTTTTTGTCTCTAATCCAAAGCGAGGCCTTGAGTTTATTGATTGGCTTTGTCGGGGACAGGTTGATCGCCCGCATTTCGACCCGAATAACCCGGCTGTTGCTGAGAAAGTCTTGGTGTGCCTCTACATGTTCCACTGCTGCTAAGTTGATTCCACTTTGCATCCCAGAAAAATCGATGATTTCTACCGGATATCGCGTTCCTTCCTCTATGGAAGAGAAATTGTCTTCGTTCCATCCGTTTTTATCTCGATCGGTGAGAATGAAGATGCGTTTATCCCTTTGGGGCGCGGTTTCGAGAAGCTGCAAGGCCTCGGTGAAGGCCTGGCCGATCTGCGTGGTCCGGGCGGAGGGTTGAGTGAATTTTAAAATTTTTTTCGCACGGCCCGGGTCGTCTGTCCAGCCCTGAAAGACCCGGCCCGGTGCCGAACCGAGGACCACGCTGTACACGCTATCGGCGGGCAGGGATTGGGTCAGGTCTAGTACAGCTTCGACAGCACTGTCGTAAAACGTCTTTTGGCCAGTTCTGGTTCCCATACTGTAGGAATCATCGAGGATAATAACGCTGGCCGAGGGGGTGTCAGGAAGGAAATTCCCTGGACCCCCAAATGAAAAAATGGGATTCGCTAAAGCCAAGCTAAGCAGGATGATTCCCAGGCACCGGATAAGCAACAGCAGGCGTCGGTTTGGCGCCGATCGTTTGATCGATCGCTTCTGAGATTGAAACAACAGGTGCACCGCCGAAAACAAAAGGTGCTTCTGCTGACGGCGGGTCAACAGGTGGATCAGGATGGGAACTGCGACTCCCAAGAGCCCGAACAGATAAAGAGGAGATATAAAGTTGAGATTCATCGCAGGTTCAGGTTTTGCCTAGGCTTTTTCGCCGTAAAAGATAATAATTTAACCCTTGTTCCAGTGGGATGGACGTATCGAGAAAAATATAATCAACTCCCAAACTGGAACAGTAGGACCGGTAAAACTGGATCTGGTTCTGAATCTCTCTCCGATAGGTTTCGCGCACATCAGCGGGGTCAAGCCCGACGGATAGATCGTCTTCCAGCGACTCGAAAACAATATCTCCTTCAAAAGGAAGGGATACTTCATCCGGGTCAAGAATGTGAAACAAAATCACCTCGAGCCCACGCGAAACAAGAAGTTTTAGGTTCTTTTCGATATCCGAATCCCGGGTCAGGAAGTCGGAGACGAGGATCAGGATGCTCCGCCTTGGTAATCGTTCAATCACATCCTTAATCACCTCGTTGAGCTGCGTGACTCCGCTTGGTACTAGCGTTTCTAGTCCGTGGAGGATGTGTTGGAAATGGGTCGGTTTGGAACGTGGAGGAATATGACTCGTGATATGGTCGTTGAACGCGGCTAGCCCCACCGCGTCGTACTGTTTCAGGAACAGGTAGGATAGGGCGGCAACAAGAGTGCGCGCATAGTCCATTTTGAGCTGTCCCTGAGGATCCGGTGACTTGTAGGCCATGGAGCCGCTTGCATCAAGGAGGATCGTGACTTTCAGGTTAGTGGACTGCTCGAATTGTTTGATGTGATACTTGTCGGTTTTGCCGGCGACCTTCCAGTCGATGTGCTTGATTTCATCGCCGGGAGTATAATCTTTATATTCGGCAAACTCGACGCTGGAACCCTTGTGACGGCTACGGTGCTGGCCCGAGAGCAAGCCGTCCACCAGGTTCATCGCGCGAATATTCAGCGAAGCAACCCGGGAAAGGACTTCCGCGTCATAATTGAATTTCGTTTTTTCAGACATCGCACATTCCCCACCTCAATATTAGGTGGACCGATACCCTTTGGCAATTCAAAAAGAGAGCTCGAGCAGACCCCAGTTCTTCGGTTCCGATTGACATCCCGGTAAGGGCTTATACAATGAGAAGTATTCACAAAATTGAATCATTGACTCCGGTCCAGTTATTTTTATGAGTTATACCCGGTATTGCAAATGTCATTTTCACGAAGGTGAGTCGGAACACTGGGGCCTGTTCGACCGGAAAGCGTTCGCGCATCGAGGGGCCAAGCCCCACTACACCCCGAACACCCTGCTTCAGCCCGAACACTTAACCCTAGAGCTTCATTTTGACTGGGTAGAGGAGCGTGTCTGGGGGTCAACCATATACGACTTGGTCGTTAAAGGCCACGACGTGGATGAGATCGCGTTCGATGCCGTGAATCTCGACGTTTCACGTGTATTGGTTGGCAGGAAATTGGCCGACTTCGAGAACACCGGAAAACGGGTGGTTCTCCATCTGGGGAAAAAAGTCAAGCTTGGGGGTCGGGTTCGCGTAACGCTGTTTCATTCTGTGACGCGTCCGGTTGCGGGTATTTACTTTACCAAGCCGGACAACCATCACGCCGGCCGATTTAAAACTGTCTGGACCCAGGGGCAGGATGAGGACTCGCAGTATTATTTCCCCTGCTTCGACAAGCCCAACTTCAAGCAGACGACGGAAGTTCTTCTGCATTTGCCCGCGGGGATGTTCGGCCTGTCCAACGGACGTCTGGTTAAAAAGAAGACCACCTCCGCTGAATCGTTCTTTCATTATAAAATGGAGCTCCCGTACTCCACTTACTTGCTTTCCATCGTTGCTGGTGAGTTCGTCGAGCACAAGGAAAAAGTGGGAGGCGTTGATATCAAATGGTACGTCCAAAAGGGGCGCGAGCGGGAAGGGAAAAACGCGTTCAAGAATACCGGGAAGATCATCAAATTTTTCTCTGACTATACTGGGTTTACGTATCCCTACAAGCATTACACACAGATTGCGGTACCGGAGTTCATCTTCGGAGGAATGGAGAATTTCACCGTCACAACCCAAACCGATCTTACCCTGCATGACGACCGTGCCGCTTTGGATGGTGATTCCAACGGACTGGTGGCGCATGAAGCGGCACATACCTGGTTTGGTAACGTCGTCACTGCAAAAAACTGGTCTCACGCCTGGCTGCATGAATCATTCGCTACTTACTTCGACGCTCTCTACACCCGTGAGTTGAAAGGGGAAGCTGAGTTTCGCTACCAACTTCTTAGTGATGCCGAAACTTATTTCAGCGAAGACCATGTCTACCGACGTCCTATTGTCACTCACGTATATAAGGAACCCATCGACCTGTTTGATGCTCATCTCTATCCCGGCGGTGCGGTGCGGTTGCACCACCTGAAGTCCATTGTCGGGGAGGAGCAGTTTCGCGAAGCGCTGAAAATCTTTCTAAACCGGTACCGGTTTGGTGTCGTGGAAACGGTGGACTTCATTCGTTGCCTGGAAGAAGTGACCGGACGCAACTTCGACGAATGGCTCGAACAATGGATTTACCGGGGCGGGTACCCACAGTTGGAAGTGACCTTCTCCTGGGATTCAAAGCATAAGCTCGCTACCGTGGGGGTTACGCAAACCCAGAAAGCGGAAAAGAAGGGCGAGGAACTTTTATTCAAGCTTCCATTTACCGTTATGTTTTACTATAGCCGTGGCGAAGAGCGGTTTCCCATTACGGTCAAATCTGATCAGGAAAAATTCTGTTTTCGCTTGAAGGGCAAACCTTTATTTTTCCGTCTTGACCCTGACTATGAATGTCCCTGTAAGAAGATTGAGGTGGACATTTCGCGTCCCATGTTGCATGAGCAATTGAAGCGCGACCCGGACCCCATCGGGCGGATTGAGGCGGCGGCCGCGCTGACAAAAAAAACTTCGGCCAGTGATGTTCGGGTTTTGAGTGAGCGCCTGCGCAAGGAAAAAGATTGGGGAGTTGCGGTTCGCATTGCCAAAGCGCTTGGAAAGATAGGTAGTGACGCAGCCCGGAGCGCACTCATTAACGGACTGAAAACAAAAGACCCGAAAATCCGGCGCGGGGTAGTGAACGCATTGGGAAATTTTCCCGGTGACGAAAAAGTGGCACGGGCCATCCGGCGGATCGCGGAGCGCGATGCTTCTTACCGGGTCGAGGCGGAGGCCCTACAGGCACTGGGAAAGGTAAAAGACAAGGATTCGTTCGCTTTCCTCGAAAGCTCAATTGGCCGTCCGTCGCACAACGCTCTGGCGCAGACCGCAATCTACAACGCCCTGGCCGAATTAGAGGACGACGCGTCGTGGGATTATCTGGTGCGTGGTGCCGAGTACGGAGCGCACAGGAATAGCCGTCAGGCAGCCATGCGTGCTCTGGCGAAACTTGCCTATCGGTATCCGCACCGGAAAGGGGAGGTGATCGACCACCTCAAGCGGTACGCCCGCGAAAAACGCGGCACTTCTGCGGCAGTGTTCCGTGGTAAACTGGGAGCGATCTCTGCCATGAAACAATTGGAGGACCTCGCTGTAATCCCTGTTCTCCGACAGATCGTCGATAACGAAACGGATGGAAGGCTCCAGCGGCGAGCCGATGAGACGATCACCTATCTCCGGGAGTCCGCCAAAAAACCGAAAGAGATGAAGGATATCCGGTCTGAACTCGACGACGTTGTTAGGGAAAATAAATCACTGCGCGAACGGATTGATATGATGGAAAAGAAACAGGAAGCTACAACCCGAAAGAAAAAAGGCTGATCACATGAATAAACCCTTCAACGATCTGTCCGTAGAAACTTTAGTCAAACAACATCTCCTTCAGGAAGGAACCATTCTCGACCTGAGACTCAAATACATCGGCGATGAAGGAATGGAATATCTGGCGCAGTGCATCGAGCTTGCCAACTTGCGCGAGTTAAAGCTCGAGCGCAACGAGGTTACTGAAAAAGGTATCCGTGCGCTAGCTGGTTCAACGGTAGTGACCGGCCTTATAAGCCTGAGTTTGGAGAGAAACGGCATAGGCGACGAAGGAGCGCGGGTCATCGCGCAGTCGCCCAATTTTTCCCACCTGAAATCCCTCAACCTGTGGAAGAATGAAGTCGGACCCGATGGAGCCAAAGCGCTTGCCGACTCCATTATGCTCATCAACCTAGAGCGGTTGGACTTGGCACAGAATAAGATTGGTGACGAAGGAGGCAAAGCGTTGGCGGAGAGTCAGACGCTGACCGCGCTGAACTACGTTGATCTGTTCGGTAACGGAGTTAGTTCCGAAACCCAGATCGCCATCAAGGAATCTCCTGTCTTCAAGAATCTGCAACACTTGGTGTTGGAATAACCCGCCCTGCGGTGGGATTGAAAAAAAACCGTCTATAGAATAATGTCTAAGGTCTTTTTTAGACAGTCTGCTGTGGCGTAGAAGAAAAAGCCGGTTATTCAATCCCAGATAGTGTCGTTCAGTCGAATGGGTGTGTCACCCAGCGTATCCAGATAAATTTGAACCGCTTCGAGTGCGGCAGGGTAATTTCCCGCGGCGAAGTCCTGCTCTCCTGGACCGTGATACCGTTTTGCGAAAACGCTGAGCCTCTGCGCGGTGCGGGTATGGTAATCCTTACGCCACCGTGACTTCTCCGCTGCGCTCAGTCCATCCACTGTCGGTAACTGACCTACGCGGTGTCTCAGCAGGTTGAGGAACGTTTCGTCTACCTGCCACTGGATCGGAGGCAGGAGGGTGACGGGTGAGAACTCGAGTAAAGGCCGGTCGTCGGTGACGACTTCCGCGCTTTCCATGAGAGGCTTCAACCGTTCGCCGTCGGTTAAGAAAAAATCTGTAAAATCCAAAAACGAGCGCACGCCCATCTGCTGCGCCGCTTCATTGAGCGCCGGAATCCGCATCAGTTCGTCGAAACGTCCCTTGTCAGGAACGATGGGTTCTTTTGATCCGACCAGAAGGGTGATTCGCGTGAGAAAACTGTTCCAGATCGAGGTGTGAGGAAAAACTTCCTGAAACGTTTTTATGATCGAGCGTGCATCTTCTGGCCCGACTAGATGAAGCGGAAGCCACTGCATCATGAGTCCGCCTTTGTTCAAACGATCGGCGGCCAGTTGATAGAACTCACGGGAGTAAAGGTTGACCGTGCCCGCCTGAACCGGGGACATAGGTTCCAGTGTGATCACGTCATATGTATTCTGTGCCCAGCGTGTGAAGGTGCGCCCGTCTTGTACGTGTATACGGACGTTCGGTTTGTCGAGAACACCGCCGTTCCATTTTGCAAAATGGTGAGCCAAGGACAGTACGTTATGGTCAATCTCCACGCCATCTACTTTCACGTCAGGAAATAATGAAACCGTGCCCATGGTGTTTCCAGTTCCGAAGCAGATGACCAGCGCTTTTTTTGGATGGGGGTGCAGAGCCATAGGAACGAACCCCATCGCCTGCATGTAGGCACTCCCGCCGACAGAATCAGATACCGTCGCCGTGCTGAATCCGTTCATATAGAGGGTGCGCGCTCCCGATTCCATATCCTCCGTCACGCTGAGTGTGGCAAAGGTACCCTCCTTGTATTCCAACAGTTTCGTTTGTATTTTTGGAACGTTGATTTCCATTCGCGCTAGGTTATGGTCGCCCAGACGTTGTGTGTCCATTTTGGGCGTGGACCATGCGTAGCCGCCGAGTACCAAGGCGACGGACAAACTGAGGGGAATGGCGATCCGGTTGGCGGTCCATTTGAAATGGAGTGCTAGCCCGGCAAAGCATAGGATGATGAGAACAGCGTAAATTATAAATAGCGAAAACCGGATGCCCATGAGTGGAATGAAGACGAATGGTGCGAGTACCGTACCTAGCACCGCGCCTAGGGTGTTGAGGGCATAGCTATTTCCCAGCGTGCCGCTGATTGTGCCGAACAGGTTCAGGTGAATGCGGTTCGCCAACGGGAATATGAGGCCGAATCCGACCGTGGGCAAGAACATGAGCCCGAAGGCAAACAGCGATCGCACGCCTAGGGTTTTCCATGCCACGTTTTCCAGATCGTAAAACAAATGGTCCGCCATCATGGTCCATTCACTCAACTGCTCGAATAGAGGCTGAATAGCGATGCAGGATATGGCGATCACAAGCTCCACCAGCAGAAACTTGAGGATGCGCCGCGACTTGCCTAGCAGTTTATCTGCGACGAGACTTCCCAGGGCGATACCGAATAGAAACGTCGCTAGGATCAGCGCGAATGAATAAAGCGTCGTTCCCATGGGAAATACCAGGACTCGTGTCCATAGGATTTCGCTTGCCAGCGAGGCCATGCCCGAATAGATGAAGATCAGTAGAAGAAGCAGAGATAATCCGCGCCCCGGAACAGGTTCCCCTCTGTCATCTTTTACACGGCTGGTGGTTTGAGCGAGTGGGGAGGAGGTCGAGGGAGCGCGTGCTCGAAGCGGAACACAGAGAGCGAAAACTAGAGCGTTCATCAAAACAGCAGATATATTGGTTCCTTCGATACCAAAGAATTTGACGGCGAGCAACTGAGTGTAAAGGCAGCCGGTTACCGCTCCGAACGTATTCAGGCTGTAGAGTACTGATACGTCGGTGACTATCCGGTCTGTGCGGTTGCCGATAGCCCAGCTTCCGATGAGAGGGAGCGTCGCTCCCATGCATATCGTTGATGGAAGCATGAGTGCAGTACTAAGAGAAAATTCGATCAGGTGAGTCTGGAGCCCGATTTCGATTGCTCCGGATGTAAAAGGAGCGTACCACTCCGCAAGAAGATCTAGCCCGTAAGGGAAAAACAGCGCGTACAGCCCGATCCCACCTTCGAGAAATCCGTATAACCGCACCAAGTTGACAGGTTTTTTTTGTTGGTCGCGGGCGGTGAGAAACCGTCCAATCGCCCATGCACCCAGGGCCAGCCCGATCATAAATGCGCACAACACGGCGCTGATGGCATACAGCGTGCCGCCGAAGACCAGCGCCAGTTGCCGAATCCACAGAAGCTCGTAGATCAAGCTCGCTGCGCCGGAAATGAACAAACAAAAAAAAGGCACCGCCCTGGAGGCGGGCGCGGGGGAATGGTCCATCTTGGAGTCAGTTTAGTTGTTTTAGGCTCAAAGTTTGCGCTGGCCGCCTGACTTAGCGACAGGCATGAAGTTGCAACTTTCCGAAAGGAATGATAGTCTTCCCGCTATTATAATCCCTTACACATAAAAAGAGGATTTAACTTTTTAGTGATTTTTGGAGCAATTTCATGCGTATAGCAACAAAGTGGGTGTCCGTTTTAGTTCTGGGTTGGGTATTGTTTGGTGGTTCGGCGGTAGTTTATGTCGAAGGAGGACCTCTGCAGGGCAACCAGATTGCTCCGATTCCTGATGTGGTAGCTCGCGTCAACGGAAACGATGTTTCTTCTAAGTATGTTAAGTTCGAATTCGATCGTGTTCTGAAGAATGCCCGAAGGCCCCTAACGGCCCAGGATAGAGATAAACTTGTCCGTAAAATTATCGACAAGGAAGTGGAAAACGAATTGATTTACCAGGAAGGACAGAAACTTAATATAAAGGCCGACCCCACAACGATTGAGGCTCAACTGGAATCTCTGCGCTCGGCTTACAAGGACGAGACGGAGTTTCAAAAAGCACTCAGCGACCGGAAAATTACAGTTGATGATTTGAAAAGGTCGATTGAAGTGGGTGTGCTTACGAAGATCATTATCGAAAAACAGGTCAAAGGCCAGATCGAAATCGACGATGCCAAAGTCAGAAAATATTACGATGACAACAGGGAAAAATTTCATCGACCTAAAGCCTACCGTACTGCGCATATCCTCATCTCGCCTCTTACCCCAGAATTGATTCGTAACAGCAAGGTCGAAGAATTGCGCGCA
>CAJWLY010000030.1 GCA_913043155.1 uncultured Nitrospinaceae bacterium
TCGGTGAAAGACGCCATTCAACTAGGTTACACCGTTTATCTCCTCGAGGACGCAATCCGCGCCGTCAACGTTCAACCCGAAGACGGGCGCAAAGCCATCGAGGAAATGACTCGAATGGGAGCTCATCTCTGCCTGACCAGCGATCTGCGCCCCGCACTTACCCATTCCAACGCTCTTTTGACCGACCTGTATCAGTTGACCATGATGCAAAGTTATTTCGACCAGAAAATGAATCAGACCGCTGTCTTCGAATTTTTTGTCCGGGCGCTCCCGTCCAACCGCGGCTTCCTGATCGCGGCCGGACTTGAACAGGTGCTGGAATATTTGGAGACCCTGCGTTTTACTGAAACCGAGCTCGATTGGCTTCGCCAGTGCGGCCACCTGCGGAGGGATTTTGTAGACTCTTTGGAAGGGTTTCGCTTCACGGGGGATGTTCACGCCATGCCGGAAGGGACGGTCTTCTTTGGCAATGAACCCATTTTACGAATCACTGCTCCCCTTCCTCAGGCGCAACTCGTAGAAACGCGCATCATCAACCTGCTCCAATTCCAGACCCTAGTTGCATCCAAAGCCGCAAGGATGGTTTTGGCGGCTCCTGGAAAACGGCTCATTGACTTTGGACTAAGACGCGCGCATGGAGCGGAAGCAGGGCTCCTCGCAGCCCGCGCCAGTTATCTTGCAGGATTTTCTGGAACAGCTACCGTTCAGGCGGGGGTCCTGTTTGAAATACCCCTCTACGGAACCATGGCCCACTCCTTCATTCAGGCTCACGACCGTGAAGACCTAGCGTTCGAACAGTTCGCGCGCTCGCACCCTAAAAACATCATCCTGCTTCTCGATACATATGACATCAATCGCGCGGCCCGGCACACCGTGGCTTTAGGAAAAAAACTGATGAAAAAAGGAATACGCATTCTGGGAGTCCGGTTGGACAGCGGCGACCTCACGGCTCATGCCCGATCGGTGCGAAACATTCTCGATGAGGGAGGATTCCCGGAGATCCGTATCTTAGTCAGCGGCAATCTAGATGAGTACGCTCTAACCACCTTCGCCAAAGAGAAAGTGCCGGTGGATGGATTCGGCATTGGGACCCGTTTATCCACCTCCGAAGATGCTCCCTCTCTTGAATGTGCCTACAAATTACAGGAATATGGAGGCCGTCCCCGCCGCAAGCGCTCGGAGCAAAAAGCGACTTGGCCGGGACGTAAACAAGTATATCGAACAATCAACACGGAAGGGTTCATGCAGGGGGACCGGATTACGCTGGCTGATGAAACCGGGGAAGGGATACCGTTGATCCAGCCCTGCATGCAGGAAGGTCAGCGTCTCGCCTCCCCCGAGTCCCTGGCTGAAATCCGGGAACGCGTCGCCCGGCAGTTGCAAGGACTCCCAGAACCCCTGAAGTCCTTACAAACAGAACCTACCTATCCGGTCAAAATCTCCCCAGCCCTAGAAGATTTGGCGGAGACCGTAGACCGCAGGGCCAACATTCCGACCTAAGAACCCACCAGAATCAATCTTCGACAACCTAAACACCTCAGGCCATCTAGCCCTTCAGGCGCAATCCCCATTCCGGCAATTCTTTCGGAGACCCCCAAACCGATCTATCAGAGGTTCAACCGATGAAGAAGTTCCAGTCTGCGTTCCATCGTGGCGGAGCTTGAAAAATTCTATCCCAGCAGGGGAATTTGAATTGTCAAAAATATGACTACATTCCTACGCCCTCTAAGATTTCGAAAGTGGGCCATTATCAGGAAAACCGTTAAATCCAAATACCTTATGGCCTCGGAGCGTTAAGAACATATCGCCTCGCTCACCAATACGGCTGGCATAAAACTTGCTGCAAACTTTATTACAGACGTTAACTGTTTTTAAAGTCGGCCGCGCCCTATGATTTTGACACGGAAAATACTATCTATTACGCCACATCTCACCCTTGCCTTCCTGCTTTTTAGCTGGGGAACGGCAGGTCTATCGGCCGCTCAGGAATTCGACGAATTCGCTCTGTCGAACCAAGTTAAACGGATCCGGATCGGCCCACATCCAAAATACACCCGCATTCTGGTGGACCTCACAAACCCAACCTCGTACCAGGTGAAGGCCGATTTCCCCGGAAAAAAAATAGAGCTCATTTTCGACGGTTTTACTCTATCCCCAAGGGTCGTCTCTAAGAGATACCGGGACAAAAATCTTGAGGCTATTGGAGTCCGATCCGTCGAAGGCCAGGTTATTCTGACTCTACGCCTGAAAAAATCAAATACCCGGTTTTTTCATTTTCAAAAATCCGCGACCTCTCAAATCGTCCTTGATCTGAAGGGGATAACCAAACCTTCTCTCAAGACAAATATCGGAGATACCGGCAAGGAGGTTGCAACCAAACTCGAAACCACCAAGGATGAACCCAAGATTTCAAAAACCGCGCACGTAGCCGGCCCAACCAAGAAACAAGCTCAGGAGATTGCCCAAAAAGACGCTGAAGAAAAAATCACCGACAGCTCGAGTGACCGAGGGTTCCAAGTTGCGAAATACCTCCTAGGTACCATTCTTGTAATACTTTTGTTTCCTCGGTTGATCAGCCCTCTCACGAACTTCTTCTCAACCCGCCACGTCGCGGGCAAGGTCAAGCAAGCTCTCACGAAACCCACTTCGGCGGACGTGATCCCCGACAAAACACAGACCGCATCGGGCTCCACTGAACTGGATACTATTGAAGAAGAGAAGAACCGTCTCAACGACACGGGAAAAGAGGTCAGCGGCGGGTTGGAAACAGTGCGTAGGCTGGAACCCAAGGCCATCGCTTCGTTTCTGATCAACGAACACCCGCAGACCGCGGCCATCGTTATGGCCCATCTGGAACCAACTGTCTCCAGCCAGATAATCCGAGAACTTCCCGAAGAAGTTCGGGTGGAAATCGTCCACCGCTTGGCCGCTCTAGAGCGTGTCGCGCCCGACGTAGTCCACGAACTCGACGAAGTCCTTCAGGCCGAGTTTGGAACGTCGGGTCCTGTTTCGGAAAACAAGCTGGATGGAATGAAGTCGGTGGCCCATATCATGGGTTTGCTGGACCGCACCACGGAAACCTCCATCCTGACCTCCATGGATGAGATCGATCCCGACCTGGCCAACAGAATCCGCAGCCTCAGGTTAACTTACATCGATACTTTGGTCACGGTTTATTCAAAAATGAAGCCCGAGGAGGCAGCCAATCTGATCAATATAATCGATCAAAATCTCGCCTTACAGGTTGTCTCTAGAATGAAAAGCGAAGTTGCTGGAAAGGTGCTCAGCCAACTGGACGTGAAGGTCGCTAAAGTAATCAGTGAAAAACTGAAACTGCAACCAGAACGGTTCCGCCCCCGCCCAAGGACCCGTCCTTCGGTCACTCGGGAGATACCAGTCCGAACGATATAATCATCTTCAACCCATCCTCCACCGACATCTCAAGAAAATCCACTTCCCGGCGCGGCACAACCAACAGGAAACCCGTGGTCGGGTTGGGTGATGTGGGAACAAACACATTTACCGAATCGTTTCCCACCTTATCCAATACCATCCCCTGAGTATCGCAAGCAACAATCCCCAGCACTTTAAGCTCTGGACGTGGATAGGTCACTAAAACCATTTTTTCAAAGGTCGGGGTTCGCGCTTGGGATATCGTATCCACTACCTTCTTGATACTAACGTAAATAACGCGCACAAACGGAATGTTATGCAAAATCAGTTCACCAAAATTAAACAGTTTCTTTCCAAAAAAATTAGTAGCCAGCAAACCAACTAGAACGATGAATAGGACAAGGAAAAGAAAACCGATCCCCGGAACAGGATATTGCTCCAAAAGCCTCACCCCCGGCTCGCCAATGATTTTAGGAATCACCGGAGCCATCATGCGGTCAACCCAAGTGACCACAAAATCAAGAATAATGTAAGTAAGCGCCACTGGAATAGTGACGAGGAGTCCCGCAATCATGTTTTTCTTAATGGTGACTCTCAACCACTTCACAGTCCAAACCTCCATAAGCACAAAGCCACAGCTAGCGCTTGATATTCATTTTCTTTATTTTCTCAACCAGGGTTGTCCTGTTCAGCCCCAGCAGGCCCGCGGCCCTATTTTTCACCCAATTGGTTTTCTCTAACGCTTCGATGATGAGACCGCGTTCGAAACCTTCTACTGCACTTTTCAGATTGATCCCACCCTCGGGCAGACCCATGAAAAAAGACTGTTGCAACCCTTCGCGTAACATCTCAGCGGGGGACCGATCGTAGGCAGAACTTTCGATTGGTGGAAGGCTTTCTTGGGGTACTTCGCCCAGTACTTTCTCGGGCAAATCACGTGGTCCGATTATCTCTCCTGCGCTCAACACAACCATACGTTCGATAAAGTTGCTCAACTCACGGATGTTACCAGGCCAGGAATAGTGTCCGAGTACCTGTATAGCTTCGTCGCTGATGGTCTTTGGCTGCTTTCCCCTGTTCTGGTTACACTGGCTTAAAAAATGCGCGGCGAGGAGCGGGATGTCGGACTTCCGATCTCTCAGCGGAGGAATAACAACGGGAATGACGTTGAGTCGATAATACAGGTCTTCGCGAAATTTTCCATCGGTGATGGCTTTGTCGAGGTTTCTATGCGTCGAGGTAATGAAGCGGACATTGATCCTTATGGGTTTCACTCCGCCTAAGCGGTCGATCTCGCGTTCTGCCAGCACGCGTAGGAGTTTAACCTGCAGGGGCACGGGCATGTCGCCGATCTCGTCTAAAAAAATCGTCCCGTCGTTGGCAAGCTCCAACCTGCCAATACGTGTGTTACCCGCACCGGTGAACGCGCCTTTCTCGTATCCGAACAACTCGCTCTCCAACAATTCATGCGGGATCGCGCCGCAGTTGACGGCGACAAAAGGTTTCCAGCGCCGGTCACTGTTATGGTGCAAGGCACGGGCAATAAGCTCCTTCCCAGTGCCACTCTCGCCAAAAAGCATCACCGTGCTGTCAGACGCGGCAGCCTTGCCAACAAGGTTGAGTACGTCGCGAATGCCTTGGCTCTCGCCGACAATGTTATATTCCTCTGTCTGATTTTCTATCATCATAAGTAACCAATTTTACAATAGAAAAACAACCACTGTCAATAGATTGGCGATCAGTCGGCGTGCCTGCCAAGGTATTCTTACGAAAACCGATACCGCTGCGGACAGGCCCCCACTCGCTCGAGCGGGAAAACCGCATTCCTCCCCCTTGGCAGCCGTCAAAAGCCCTTCTGGAAAAGAAGGGTGTTTTTGAAGCTGCTTAAGACCCACCCCAGTTACAGGATCTCAAGTTCCGGGTTGAAGCCGCAGTTTTTCTCTGCGCCCTTGCGCCCCCTATCCATTCCCTTAAACGAATGGAAAGCTTTAACGGTTGCCGGGCTCTTGATTGCGGATCAGTTAAATCCAATCATTGGCCAATAGGTAAACAGCACGACGCCGAACACGGCCATGCCGATCAGGCTAAGGAGAGTTCCGGACCGTATCATCTCACCTATTGTGATGAATCTCGACGAGTAAGCGAGTGCGGACGCAGGTGTAGCGATAGGCAGGATAAACGCAAAATTGCTGGGCAGAATAACCGCCATGGCCGCAAGCGATGGCCCAATCCCATATGTATCGCACATGCTGAGCGTTGGGGGGAGCAAGACCGCAATCACGGCGGAGTTACTCATGAAGGTGGTAACCACGGTGGACAACACCGCGACAACCAGTAAGAATATGGGCGCGCTTTGGATGGAACCTGCGAACACTTGTTTCGCTAGCCAAAGGGCGGCGCCGGACTCGGCCATGACTTCACCGAGGCAGATCGCTCCTCCGTACATCAAGATGACGCTCCAGTTCACGTGCTTTTCCACCATCTTCCAGTCGATGAGGTTGAGCACAAACAACATAGTGATGGAAACCAGCGCGATGTTAGCGATCCCCAACGCTTCGCCGAACCCAAACCAGAATAAAAGCGTCGCCAGCATCATCCCGGCGACACCTTTTTCCTGGAAACTCGCGCGTCCCATCGACTGCGATTTTTTATGGAGCGCTTGCCGCGCCAGGTCGATATCCACCACATCCGGTGGAAACATAACGCGAAGCACTACCCACCCGCATGCGAGCAGGACGACCACTAGCGGGAAACTAAGTTGCGTGTATTCGAGGATGCTAATGGTACCCGAGCCCCCGGTTGTCTTCTCCAAGATTTCGACCGCGAGCGGGACGCGTCCGCCCCCCAATACCGTAGTAGCACCGCCAATAATGCATCCCCACGCCAACGCAAAAAATAATCCTTTCCCGTACACCGACTGCCCTTCCTTTAAATTCAGTGCACTCACGATTTCCATGACAATGGGAAACATCATAGCCGCCACAGCGTGCTCAGACATGAAGCAGGAACTAACCGCACCAAACAGGTAGACCGCCGTGAGAAGACGTGCGGGGCTGTCGCCCCAGTTCTCAAGAACCCACACAGAAAGGCGTGCGCTGAGCCCACACGCAATCATCGCCGCGGAAAGGATAAACACACCGAGAATGAAAAACACTGCCTTGTTGCCGAAAAAGGAGTACACCTGCGACGCATCCATAATTCCCATCAGCGGGACCGCCGCAATCGCCATCAGACTGGTAATCGAAAGCGGTATCAGGTTCGTCGACCACAGGCTGACGCAAAGGAAGAACAGGCACAAAACCTTGTACGCCTCCGGCGCGAGATCGTCGGGTCCATCCATCGAAAGCAGAACAAAAAAAACAGCAAAAAAGACCGCGAGCAATATGCCCCGGCGCATACGGTCCAGGATTATGATCGGTAGGGGTCGCCGATCAATGGTGATCTGGGGAGTAGGTTCGGTGGTTTTCAAGGTTTGATTTATTCTCAGTGGTGCGCGCCAATAAAAAAAGCGCGTAACCTGCAGTAACTGTTCAGCCCACCCGGTGGGCGTAATATTTTCTCAGTCGGTCAATTGATCGACAGCCATTACAAACTTGCCCTAGTCCATACGCTTCAGTTCGAGGCCAAGTCCTTCACGCAAGCAACATGAGGAATTCATAACCGGTTGGTGATCTCGATCCGCACCTACCTGAGTTTGACAGGCAGACTGTAACTCAGGCGTTTGAGGGTGTCGAGGGCTAGTTTCAGTATCTGTGAGCAGGTCCAGATTGCTAGTTTTTACTTAAGTTGTCAATTAATATACAAATTTTTGGTTTCACCAGCAAAATTAAATGGTATTCTCTGCGCTTCTCGGTTTATCCTTGAAAAAACTACAGCCAAGACATCGCTTTTTAATCGAGCACAGACCCAGAAAATATAACGATTTCGGCCGGGTTGGGGCCGGATTGCCAAGTCATGGAAAAGGCTAGACGATGGACATGACAATCACTGAAAAAATTCTAGCTGCCCACGCCAGGAAAGAAAAAGTACAGCCCGGCGAGAACGTCTGGGTGGACGTCGATGTTTTGATGACGCACGACGTGTGCGGTCCGGGCACCATCGGCATCTTCAAGGAACAGTTCGGTAAAGGCGCAAAAGTTTGGGATCGGAAGAAAGTCGTCATCATCCCCGACCATTATATTTTTACATCCGATACTCACGCCAACCGAAATATCGACATCCTGCGCGAATTCGTTGCCGAGCAGGACCTTCCCCATTACTATGACGTGGGGACGGAGGACTACAAGGGCGTATGCCATCTAGCCCTCGCGCAGGAAGGACACAATCGTCCTGGCGAAGTGCTGTTCGGAACCGACTCGCATACCTGCACCTCCGGCGCGTTCGGGATGTTTGCCACCGGAATCGGCAACACCGACGCCGCGTTTATCTTGGGCACTGGCAAGTTATGGGTGAAAGTTCCCGAGAGCATGCGGTTCGAGTTCACCGGTGAGTTCCCTTCCTATATCATGGCGAAGGACATCATCCTTCAAGTGATCGGTGACATCGGGGTCGACGGTGCCACTTACCGCACCATGGAATGGACGGGCAGCGCCATCATGAAATTTTCCATGGAAGAACGCATGACGCTATGCAACATGGCGATCGAGGGCGGCGGAAAAAACGCCGTGATTGAAGCCGATGACACCACCTTCGAATATGTCAAACGGCGAACGGACAGGCCGTATACGGTATACCACTCCGATCCCGACGCGAATTACTTTTTCAAGAAAACCTATAACGCCGCCGACATGGAACCAATTGTCGCCAAACCACACTCACCGGATAACAAAGCACTGGTTAAAGATTGTACCGATGTGAAGATCGACCGGTCCTACATCGGGTCGTGCACCGGCGGGAAATTAACCGATTTTCTTGCGGCAGCAAAACTGCTCAACGGAAAAAAAGTCGCAGTCGATACCTTCATCGTCCCAGCTACAGTTGAAGTGGAAAAGGATCTTCAGCAGGAGAAGTTGGATGGGAAATCGCTGATGGACATCTTTAAAAATTCCGGATGCCATATCGGGGATGCATCTTGTGCAGCTTGTCTGGGCGGCCCTCAGGACACCTTCGGAAGAACACACGGAACCGAGGTGGTGGTGTCGACCACCAACCGCAACTTCCCTGGTCGGATGGGATCCAAGCAGTCCGAGGTTTACCTCGCCTCCCCTTACACGGTGGCGGCGTCAGCACTAACTGGACATATCACCGATCCGAGAGAGTTTTTTCAATAATTCGCGGGTTGCTGGAGAGATCTTAAGAGCTATCATTCTACGGGGCCTGGACAACGAAGAATCCCAAAAAAACTTTATTTGAAAGACATGATTCTTTCCCTTACAGGGACGTACCAACATTTTTTTTCAGGATGATTCCAGAAGCGAAAAGCTAATAACAACAACCGGAGTGACCTGATCGGTAGCTTGGTAATTCACAGATTCGAGAGTTAGGAAACCATGAAACATATCATCGAAGGTAAGGCTTACGTTCTCGGCGACGACATCGACACCGACCAGATCATCCCAGCGGAACATTTAGTGTATAGCCTGAGTGATCCCGAAGAGAAAAAAAATTATGGTAAGTTCGCACTCTCCGGCGTACCCACGGAAAATGCAGGCCTGCCCGACGGTGGAAAAGTTTTCGTGAGCGAGGGAAAACACGAATCAGAATACAGCATCATCGTTGGCGGAAAGAACTTTGGATGTGGCTCCTCGCGGGAACACGCTCCGGCCTGCCTTCAAATCGCAGGCATCCAAGCTGTGGTCGCTGAGTCATATGCACGCATCTTCTACCGAAACTCGGTGGATGGTGGATTCCTCATCCCTTTCGAGACTCAAAGCAACCTCACCAACGAAACCAAAACCGGTGATGAGTTGAGCATAGACGTGGAAAAGGAAACCTTCACCAATAAAACTACAGGGAAAACCCACACCATGAAATCGCTAGGCGAGATCATCGAAATCATCCGTGCTGGAAATATTTTCGAATACGCCCGACAGTCTGGCCTCATCCAACCAAGTGAAACGCTGAACTCACCCTGAGCCTTTACCTACTTCCTCACAAAGTTGCGTGAATTTCGGCTTTTTTTTTGTTACATTGAAGCCTCATTTCCTGGAGTCTGAGTATGATTTCAGCTCGCCGACACGGTTTATTATTGGGCTACATGCGGCTCGTTCTTCTAGTCGCCCTGTTATGGACCGTTTGCGCCTGGGGCAATGTCGCCTCGGGTTCGAGCGGAGACGGGTCGATCACGCCTGACGCCGAGATGATTCTGATTCCTGAGGGGCCTTTCAGGATCGGAAGCGACAAAGAGGATATCGACTGGATAGTTCGGGAGTTCCGTTCTGAATCTCGCGAATGGTATCAAGACGAAACGCCCGCACAGGAGATTTTTCTCAAGAGCTATTACATCGATAAGTTTGAAGTAACCAACTCACAGTACGAAATTTATATAAAAGCGACCGGCAAACTGGTACCAAAATACTGGGATGACCCCAAGTTCAATTCTGCTAGAAAACCAGTGGTAGGGATAAGTTTCCAGGAGGCATCGGACTACTGTCAGTGGACCGGCAAACGACTTCCCAACGAAGCGGAATGGGAGAAAGCCGCGCGCGGTGAAGACGCGCGCAAGTTCCCCTGGGGCAACGAAGCCGATCCCACCCGAGCCAATGTGTTCGGAACAAAAGATCAGAACCGGTATACGTCCTTTGTGGGAACCTATCCTCAGGGGAAAAGTCCTTATGGTGTCATGGACATGGCAGGCAATGTTTGGGAGTGGACGTCCGGATGGTACATCCCTTATCCGGACAACCGCCATAAAAGTGAAATGTTCGGCGAGACGTTGAAAGTGATGCGTGGCGGATCATGGAATTCGAATATGGACCTGGCTCGAACCGCTATCCGCGGAAAGGCCCTACCGGACCAACGGCAAAGTTATATTGGATTCCGCTGTATCAAGCGGTCCTGAGCAAGGAGAAAGAAACGATGAGACGATCTTTACAGCTAGCGATGCTTGTAACATTGACAATTTTTCTGGTCCAGTCGGTTTCTGGATACGATCCGAGTCAACATCAGAAGAGTGCCGAAGGGAAAAGTAAACATGGTGGAGGAGGCAAAGGACATCATGGTTACGGACGGCCCAAGGGCCCGCCGGCGGATATCCCCACACATATCAAAGAACGGACCAGCCCCGACGGTAGGAAAATAAACCTCAATAACTCACTGGTCGGGGTTAAGGGGATGGCTATCATGGCTGAATCGCCGGAACTCAAAAACATCGTTAGCATGGCTCTGAAAGGCAACAAACTGGGAGACGAAGGCGTGCGCATCCTCACCCAATCGAGTACTTTCAAACATTTGGAATATCTCTCGCTCTGGGATAATGGAGTTTCCGCGAGGGGAGCGCAGATGCTGGCACGTGGAGCAAACTTCTCTAAGCTGAAAGAACTAAACCTCACGAAGAATCAGTTAGGTAGTGATGGGGCCGTGTTGCTCGCCGACTCGCTCAACGTGGTTAACCTGACCTCCCTCGATTTGAGCGGCAACCAGATCGGTAACCGAGGCGCCATCGCCATCGCCACCTCACCTTACCTGTCCAACCTTAAAAGTCTTGACCTGTTTGACAACAAAATCGGGCTTGACGGACTCAAGGCGTTGCTTCAGTCCAAGACGCTAGTAAACCTTGAACATCTGGACATTGTTCGAAACAATTACGACATAGAATCGGTAGTCGCGCTGGAGAAGACAACTACTCTGCCCAACCTGAAAACCTTTGTCGCCTACTAACCGGGTTTTCAGTCTACCGTCTCCAACGGCGTTCATTGAAGCGATCGATA
>CAJWLY010000031.1 GCA_913043155.1 uncultured Nitrospinaceae bacterium
TGGAAATACTTGGGCTCGGATCCGTGGACCCGTAGGATTTTTACCCGCTCGTAAAGTTCTTTCGAGGACATAGTCACCATGCCTGCGTCGCCGAATCCTCCCAGGTTTTTGGTGGGGAAAAATGAGAGGCAACCATAATCACCTATCGAACCAGCACGCTGGCCTTTGTATTCCGAGCCTATGGCTTGGGCTGCGTCCTCGATGACGGCCAAGCCATGCTCTCGTGCCATCTCAAGAATCGAATCCATATTTGCGCATTGTCCATATAGATGAACCGGCATCAGGGCGCGGGTTTTGCCTGTGATCTTGTTTTCAATTTGTTTAGGGTCGATATTGAATGTTTCTGGTTCGATATCAACGAAGACTGGGTGTGCTCCTACACGGGCGATGGATCCGGCCGTTGCGAAGAAAGTGAAGGGAGTGGTGATCACCTCATCCCCCTCACCAACACCTGCGGCCATCAGGGAGATCAGGAGGGCGTCCGTGCCGGAAGAAACTCCGACCGCGTACTTTGTGCCACAATAATCAGCGATGCGTGCCTCAAGTTCTTCCACAACCGGCCCAAGAATAAATCTGCCCGACCGTATAACTTCAGAAATTTTCTTTTCCACGTCTGCAAGAATTTGTTCGTAGGAAGCCGGGATGTCCAGTAGAGGAACTTGCAGGATTTCTTTTTGTTTTTGCGTCATGGTAAGCTGATCATATTTTCAATTCACGGTAGAATCAAGTGGCAAATAGACCTTTAGACATCCGATCTTAGGCAGTATCGTAAAGCCTCCTCCCAGTCCGGCAGCGCGATACCAAATGTTGCCTTTAGTTTGGCGTTGGATAAAACCGAGTAGGCCGGCCGGTCGGCAGGGGCGGGATAGTCCTTGGTTGGAATACCGACTAGCTGGGGCTGGGGTTTGGGGTCAGCGAGGCCCAAGATCGATCTGGCGAATCCGTGCCAACTCGTCCGTCCTCCGCAGGTCATATGGTACACGCCGGAAACTTCGGCAACCGTTTCGGGAAATGAACCATCACCCCGTTTCAGGAGTTGTACGACGATTTGCCCCGTGGACTCAGCGATGGATCGGCACCAGGTCGGCGTTCCGATCTGATCGTCGACAACACGGAGTTCCTCCTGTCCCCCCGCGAGTCGCAAAATCGTGCGCAAAAAATTTTTCCCTTCCCGACCATAGATCCAACTCGTGCGGAAAATCAAGTGTGGCACCCCACTCTTTTCGATAGCGAGGTCTCCTTCGAGTTTGGTTTTTCCATAAACACTGACAGGATCGGTGGAGTCTGTTTCCAGGTACGGTTTCGCTCTTGCCTCACCGCCATAAACGTAATCCGTTGAATAGTGGATCAGGACGGCTCCTGCGGTGCGAGCTTCCTCAGCGAGAATTCCCGGGGCGATGCCGTTTACGGCCCGGGCAATCTCTGGTTCCGATTCCGCTTTATCCACCGCCGTATAAGCTCCAGCGTTGACAATGAGCTCCGGGCGAAAGTGCCGGACCGTGTTACGTATCTGGTCCGGATCAGAAAGGTCCAGCTCGCTTCGGCTTGTTGCAGTTGTTTCCCCGAGCTCGGAAAGGATGTGTTGAAGCTCGCCACCCACCTGACCATTTTTCCCTGTTAAGAGGATGCGCATAATTTGTGAAAGGAATGGGTGAAGCGGAATAAATTCAGCGCGATTTGGATTGCCGAATCAGGTCCGATAGGTATCGACCGTATCCGTTTTTCTTCAGAGGTTGGGCCAGGTGGTTGAGGTCTGTGGCAGAGATCCATCCCGCCTTGAAGGCAATTTCTTCCGGACAGCAGATCTTGAGTCCTTGCCGCGATTCTATAGTTTCGACGAAATTGGCCGCAGCCAGCAAGGCGTCATGCGAACCCGTATCCAACCAGGCGAATCCTCTTCCCATCTTTTCCAATGCCAGTTCGTTTTTTTTAAGGTACGCCTTGTTCACGTCGGTGATCTCCAGTTCACCCCGCCTAGAGGGTTTCAGCGACGCCGCAATATCCAGTACCTTGTTATCGTAAAAATAGAGTCCGGTGATCGCGTAATTAGATTTCGGCTTTTTTGGTTTTTCCTCGAGCCGGACCACTTTCCCCTTGGGATTGAACTCGGCGACACCGTAATTTTCCGGATCCCTGACCCAGTAGCCGAATACGGTGGCGCCTTTTTTTCGCTTGCACGCGCGTTGGATCAGGCTTACCAGACCATCTCCGTAAAAAATATTGTCCCCAAGGACAAGGCACACCCCGTCTTTTCCCACAAAATCTCTCCCGATGATGAACGCCTCGGCCAATCCACCCGGATGCGGTTGCACCTCATAGCGGATTCGTATGCCCCACTGGTTTCCATCCTGAAGCAGTGACTGGAATAGATCTTGATCCTCAGGTGTGGTGATGATCAGAATGTCCTTAATGCCAGCCATCATGAGGGTGCTCAGCGGATAATAAATCATCGGCTTGTCATAAAGCGGCATCAACTGCTTGCTAATGACATGAGTTAGCGGGTAAAGCCGTGTGCCCGACCCTCCTGCGAGAATGATTCCCTTTTTGATCATTTTAGTTTTTCATCCACAGCCATGCTTAGCCCCAGTCGTTCACCACGATAGGCGCCCGACATCACGCGTTCGACCCACTCGGGATGTTCGAGGTACCACCGCACCGTCTTGCGCAGGCCAGTGTCCAGCGTCTCCTCAGGCTCCCATCCCAATTCCCGTTTGATCTTTCCGGCATCGATGGCGTAGCGCCGGTCGTGTCCCGGGCGATCCGCAACAAACTGAATGAGTGACTTATGCGGTTTGTGAGGCGAGTTCGGAACCAGATCGTCTAGAATTTTGCACAGGGTATTCACTAAATCCAGATTGGTTTTTTCGTTGTCACCACCTACATTGTACACCTCACCAGGTTGCCCGTCCTCCAGAACTCGCTCCAATGCCCGGCAGTGATCCTCCACGTACAACCAATCCCTAATGTGCAGACCGTCACCATATACCGGAAGCGGTTTTCCGGAACGGGCATTATGAATCATGAGTGGGATCAGTTTTTCGGGGAATTGGTGTGGGCCATAATTGTTTGAGCAGTTCGTGGTGACCACCGGCAAGCTGAAAGTTTTGAAGTAAGACCGGACTAAATGATCCGATGCGGCTTTTGATGCGGCGTAAGGAGAATTAGGAGCGTAGGGAGTTTCCTCCGTAAAGAACCCGCTTCCGCCCAGCGAGCCATAGACTTCATCGGTGGAAACATGAAGAAAACGAAACCGTTCCTTTTCCCTTTCATCTGCTTGGTTCAGATAGGTCCGGGCCGCTTCGAGCAGTTCGAAGGTTCCTATGATATTTGTTTGGATGAATTCACCTGGCGCATCGATAGACCGATCCACATGCGATTCCGCCGCGAAATTAACGATTGCGTCCGGGCGGTGTTTTTCAAGCAAGTCCAGGACCGTTTGGCGGTGAGCGATATCTCCCTGAATGAAAATATGGTTGGGGTTGCCAGCGACAGGAGCTAGGGTGCCAAGATTGCCGGCATAGGTCAGCTTGTCGTAGTTTATTATCCTCGCGCGGCCAGATTCTACAAGGTTCATCACAAAATTACTGCCGATGAAGCCTGCACCGCCGGTGACAAAAATTGTTTTCATATGCGAATAAGGGTGTTATGTCATTGATTTTAAGCTGTGCACTAAATTCTCCCGAGTATAGGTCTTTGCTCTAGGGATTTCAAGTTCGTGGTCGGTTCCTTTTTATTGACTCTTCCCTGGAGCGAGATGGGGTGGAAAAACTTTTAAGGTGCTCCGATATTATGTTTCCTTTTTGCCGGATATTGTGGTACGCTCCTGCCTAAGATTGGTTGAAAGAGGTTGTTTGCTCGGTTTTCGTTTGAAGCACGCACAGGGCAAATCAGGTTGAAGCGCGAGGTTGTATGATGCCAGCCACCATCGGGTGGTTTTTTTTTGCCTTGAAAACCTTCTTCAGGGGTTATGAATACAACCGATCTTTAATTCAAGAATCGGGAGGCTGTTTTCAAAATGACTTGGAAAGCCGTCCCGAAAATTTGTGGGAGAGTATTAGAATGAGCGTAGGTACAGTAAAGTGGTTTAATGACAGCAAAGGTTATGGTTTTATCGAATCGGAAGATGGAGAGGATTGCTTTGTTCATCACTCTGAGATTCAAAGTGAAGGATTCAAAACCCTGAAGGAAGGTCAGTCCGTGGAATTCGAAAAAACGATGGGTCAGAAAGGCCCGCAGGCTTCCAAAGTAGTGCCTAAATAGCACGATTTTGATGATCTTTCACCGGCAGAGCTTTTGCTCTGCCGGTTTTTTCTTTGAAACTAATGAAGCCCGGGGGACACGGTTGATAATTTTATGTGACCCTATTACCTAGGGGTAGATGATTTTTCCGGAAGGTTACGAATCGGTTGGGCGGGTCGCTTGAGAGGCTCCGACTCGCAACGGTGTTCCGCTATAGGCTGTTGGCTGCTTTCGCCGGGAAGAGCTACCAAAACAAGGTAAAACCATGCATGAAGTCAAAGTTTATGACAGCGCAGGGAAACTGAAAAAGGTGATCCCGATCAAAACCTTAAACAAAAGGGAGGACCGGAAAGCGGAATCTCCCGGTTTGTTTAGAAAAAATAAGAGAAATTCTAAGGTGTGGGCTTCATCTCCTAAAACGCAGGTAAAAGCATAAGACGGCACAACCTTGAAAACAGGAGGTTCTTATTTTACAAGTCACTGTTTACCAGAACCAGGTCGATCGGGCGTTGAAGGTTTTGAAACGCCAACTTAATAAAGAGGGCCTGTTCAAAGAACTTAAGCGCAGACGATTTTATGAAAAACCGTCTGTTAAGAAAAAACGCAAGGTGAAAGAAGCCAAGAAAAAGCGTAAGGTGGCGATGCGGCGTATGAGTTCTTCTTGGCACCTGTGATGATAATGAAGAAGCTGGAGAGGGGGGAGGGTCAAGTTCTTTAATAATTTTCCCTCATTATTGATCCAACCCGGTTAACGGGCGGCGGGGTAATTACCGGAAAATCATGATCGACGAAATAGATTATTTCCCCAAGCGTGACAAGTACAAAACCCGAAAGAAAATCGGCTCAGATTGGAGCGAGCTGAAGAAACAGAAGTCTGCCCAGGATACGAAGGAAAAATCTTTCAGAAAAGATCCGAAGGAGGAGGAAAAAAAGAAATAACCGAGTTCCCTTTTTTGACTGCCTGATTTGAAACGCTAAACTTCTCTCCCCCCCATTCCCCCGACAGCTTGCTCTCTTGTTTAATGGTGCCAGGGTGCTATATAATTATCCCCGATTCCATAAATTTTAACCCCACCAACAAGGAGCCGCCTCATGATGACGGTCATCCGACAAGTCTCTATTTCCCTAAAATGGATTTTGATGGTGTCTTTTATTAATCTGGTCTCTCTTTCGAATGTTGTTTCGGCCGACGTCTCCCGTAAGCTTGCAGAAGGAGACAAGGCACGTTTTTCGGGAAAGTATGCTGAGGCGGAAAAGGTATACGCCGAAGCCTTGGCCGAGCAGCCGGAAAACTACCGCATTCTTAAATCTCTAGTCGAGGTGAAGGTTGCTCTTAAAAAGTACGCAGAAGCGAAACCGCTGGCCAAAAGAATTCTTGCTAAAGAAGTTATGGTGCAGAAAAAGGTCAAGGTTTATAGGGAAGGGGAGTCTGAAGTCCTGGAGGCGGAACTCGTCGATGAGAGAGTGGTTGCGCCCGCCACCGGAAAAAACAATATGAGAAACTATCTTGATTCGGCACCCGGAGAGCCGGTTCCGCACTACCGCTTATTCTTTTTTAAGAAAGGTAAGATGGAACTGGTACCGCAAAGCGAGGTCCGCATCGAATACATCGGTGTGCCGCGAATAGTTCATGAGCAGACTCAGGAGTTGTACGATAAGATTCAGAGGCAACTCATTGCAGCTTCCGGCGGGAAAAAGGAGGAGATGGTTGAGGTTGAGGGAGGCTGTTTTAAAATGGGTAGTGATAAAGGTTTACCTCGTGAACGACCCATTCATGAGGTTTGTGTTTCTTCATTCAGGATCGACAAATACGAGGTTTCGCAGAGAGACTTTCAGTCTGTTCTGAAAACCAACCCATCACGGTTTGTTGCAGGCGACCTGCCTGTGGAGAGCGTCACCTGGCTTGAAGCTAACAAATTTTGCAGGGAAACTGGAAAACGTCTTCCCACGGAGGCGGAATGGGAGTTTGCTGCGCGAGGAGGAACCAAGACGGAGTTTTACTGGGGTGATGCGTTTGATCCGTCTAAAGGAAATTTCTGCGATGAGTCGTGTGAGCTCAATATCCGATTGCGTGGAGCATCGGATGGATACAAACACACGGCTCCGGTTGGAAAATTTCCACCGAATCCGCTGGGATTGTACGATATGGCTGGAAATGTTGCCGAGTGGGTGAATGATAACGATTCAAAAGGAGAAAACTATTACATCGTCAGCCCTAGAGACAACCCGAAAGGTCCGCTCCGTCACGACGCGAAAAAAAATCATGGCGAAAAAAATGACAAAATCTTCCGCGGTGGATCCTGGGAGGGGGAGGCTGAAACACTAAGATCAGCTTGGCGTAAGGCGCTCTGGGTTGATTACCGGATCGACGGGTTGGGATTTCGTTGTGTGGGAAGTATGTGAAAAATGGGTTTGTTTTCGTGATTCCTTACCCCTTTTCGTGAAGAGGGGAGAGGGTGATTTTGTTTTTTTCGTTTTCAGGATTTGGATTACTGCAATTCGGATTTTAAAATTTTCCCCGTTGCGGTTTTGGGCAGTTCTTCAAGGAACTGAAAATAGTCGGGAGTCATGAATGCGGGCAGGTTCTCCCGGCAGAAATTTTTCAGTTCACTTTCCGTCGCCATTGCCCCCTGTCTTAGCGCTACGCAGACTTTGACTCGCTCGCCGGCCCGTTCGTCGGGTACTCCCACGGCCGCCACCTCGGCGATGGCTGGATGATTCATCAATGCGCTTTCGATGGCGAGCGGAGACACGTTTTCCCCGGCCCGGATGATCAAATCCTTTTTCCTCCCCGCAGAAATATAGAGCCGGTTGTTCGTGTCGAGATGCCCCAGATCGCCGGTCTTGAGCCATTTGTCGGGAGTGATTGTCTCGGCGGTTTCTTTGAGACGATTCCAGTAACCGCGCATGACAGTTTTTCCTCGCACTAGGATTTCCCCAATTTCTCCGGCCTGTTTTTCCGTGCCCGCGTCATCGACGATTTTTACCTCAACATTGGGGATGACTGGTCCCACCGACCCCGGAATGCTTCCCTCTTTGAACGTGTTGACCGCGATGACGGGTGATGTTTCGGTTAGTCCGTATCCCTCGATTACCGAAACGTTAAGAGTTGCTTCTACTTTTTCCAGTAATGTCCGGGGAAGCGCCGCACCGCCGGAGATGCAGTACTTGAGAGAAGAGACGTCATATCCCCCGCGTCCATGCAGATCGACGAGGAAGCTGTAAATGGTTGGCACCAGCGGCAGGATGGTGGCTTTGTGTTCGCCAATGCTTTGGAGGATTGTTTTAGGTGCGAATTGCCTGAGCAGGATGAGCGTGCCTCCGACCATTAGAACGATAAGCGCCATGATGTTTCCGAACGAATGGAACAGAGGTAGAGCCACCACGACGCGGTCAGTCGAAGTGATCGGAATATGCACGAGGCTGTCTCGGCTGTTGGCAGCGAACTGCGATTCGTCCAGCATCACGCCTTTGGGTTTCGCAGTGGTTCCTGAGGTATATAGGATCACGTCGGGAATG
The DNA here is from genome assembly GCA_913043155.1 of uncultured Nitrospinaceae bacterium. Lineage (GTDB taxonomy): Bacteria > Nitrospinota > Nitrospinia > Nitrospinales > VA-1 > CAJWLY01. The sequence continues at coordinate 7,759 of CAJWLY010000031.1, forward strand.
TTCTCATCTTTCCCATGGCGTGGCTGGGCCTGCGATCGATCGGCGCTTTCGAGAAACGTTGTGAAGTGGTGCGTGTTTTCTCCGAGTGGGCCGAGATCGGCGTTACCGACAACGATTTTATTTTTGAAGGATTGAAGGAACGGAACCGTTTCCGGTTTGATGAATGCGGAATCGGCAACAATGGTATCGATTCCCGCGTTTCGTGTGATGTAGATCAGGTCTTCGGGTGTCAATAGAAAGTTATAGGGAATAGTGGGCAGTCCCTTGAGAAATGCTCCCATGAGGGCCACCAAGTATTCCTTCTGGTTGAGGCAAAGCACTCCCAGCTTGCTTTGTGGTTTTAATTCAAATCCACTCAGTGCCCCAGCGAAACGTTCGATTTGTTCGAACAGTTGCCCGTAGGTGACCGTGGCTTCGCCGTCGACTATCGCTGGGTTATCGGGGGATTTTTCCGCGTGTTTTTTGATGTGGTTGTAGAATTCAAGTGCCATGAATTTTTGCTTGACCGGAATTGTATGAATTATGAACTCTGATTATATGGGTCTACAGGCCGTAGAAGCAATGAATAAGCGAGACCCTTTTCTTTGACTGGGGCGTGCTGGTCCTTTCGTTCAAGATGATATTCATTACCTAATGATGAGTTGTAAATCGAGCGTAGAACCCGTTGGGCATGTGGAGTCCGGATCCGGTATCGTGGATAGACATGTCTCCCGCCTGAAAGGTTCCGGCATCGACGTCAACCAGAAATTTGATAATCATGTTCTTGAGAGTGAGGGCTGAGACTCCCGGAGAATGAGTGGTCAGCACGATAAACTGTGGGGAGCGGGGCAGGATGTTTTTACACAGGGTGAGCAGCTCAGCCATCTGAGTCTCGATTTTCCAGACCTCGCCTTTGGGGCCGCGCCCAAAAGAGGGTGGATCAAGGATGAGTCCGTCATAAACCCGTCCCCGGCGATGTTCGCGTTTGAGGAACTTGACGACGTCATCGACAATCCAGCGAACGGGTCGATCGCCAAGCCCGGAGCTCTCCAAGTTCTGCCGCGCCCACGTGACGGAGGCCTTGGAAGCGTCGAGATGGGTGACACTGGCCCCTGCCGAAGCTGCCGCTAGGGTCCCGGCCCCGGTATAGCCGAAAATGTTAAGAATATTGGGTTTATTGTTGTTCATCTTTTCGATGCGGTCTGTGATCCAGTCCCAGTTTTGGGCTTGCTCGGGAAACAGTCCCATATGGCCGAACGGGGTGGGTTTGACAGTGAATACGAGATTCCGGAATCTGACGGGCCAGCCTTCACCGGGCACGGGGTTGTGAAAGGTCCACTCCCCCCCGCCGGTCGACTTTCCTTTGTGATGGCGAAATTCGCCGTCGGCCCGTTTCCACTCTTCAATCGGCAGGTTCGGAGGCCATATGACTTGCGGAGCGGGGCGAACAAATACATATGGACCAAACCGCTCCAGTTTTTTGAAGTGGCCTGTGTCCAGCAGTTGGTAGTCAAAATCAGAGATCATATTTTCAGTCACATCCAATTTTGAGGTTCCGGAGAGATAATAGTGATTTTTTCTCCAGATACAGGGTGGTTAAAAACGATTTGGTGTGCGTAAAGAGCGATCCCGCCATCCAGCAGGGGGTCACCACCATATTTTATATCGCCCACGATAGGGTGTCCGATGAAAGCAAGCTGTGCGCGTATCTGGTGAAACCTGCCGGTGGTGAGAGTTACTTCGACCAGAGATTTTTTTTCAATCGATTTTATCACTTTATAAGCGAGTTCAGCGCGTTTAGCGCCGGAACTTTCATGCGGAAAAACGGTGGCCTTAAGCGATTTCTCCTTACGCAGGTAGTGGACGAGTGTGGCCTGCTTTTCCTTTGGAGTCCCGCGCACAAAAGCGCGATAGATTTTTACAGGTGTTTTTTCACGAAACTGTTTCGACAGGCGGGATGCTGCTTTTGACGTGCGCGCGAACAAGACCACGCCGGCGACAGGGCGATCGAGTCGGTGCACCAAACCCAGAAATACATTACCCGGCTTGTCATATTCTTTCTTGATCCACTGGCGGGTAAGCTCAAGCAGCGAAGGACTTTTGGAGTGGTCCGACTGCGTTAGGAGTCCGGCCGGTTTGAACACGGCTATGAGGTGGTTGTCGGTGTAAAGGATATTGAGATCGTTCGGAACCATACTGGGATGTAAGGGGTAAGCGGGTTCTCACGCCCGCGCGTCCTCGATCAGTTTCCGTGCCTGTTCCGGGTTCACGATACCTCCGGAGATCACATACTTGACGCCTTCCTCAATGGTCATGTCGAGTTCGATGACTTCTCCAGAATCAGCGAAGATGAGAAATCCGGAAGTCGGGTTGGGCGTGGTCGGAACGAAGACATTGAAATGGTGCTCACCGGTTAAGTGTTTCAATTCTCCCCGGGTTTCGCCGGTGATGAACCCGATTGCGTGAATACCTTTACGTGGAAACTCGATGAGAACGACCTTGCGAAACGATTTTGTGTCGGCGGTAGCGATGGACTTTACGACCTGTTTCGTTCCTGTGTAGATACGACGGACGAACGGGATTTTTTCGATTATCCGCTCCCATAGGTGGAGTAGTTTTTTTCCGAAGATATTGGTAGTGAGCACACCAACCAGGAGGATGATGAGAAACGTCATGATGACGCCGAGAAAGGGAATACGGTATCCCTCCGGAAGTGGTGCGCCAAGCAGGATCAGCCAACGGGTGAACGTGGGCGAAAGCGCGTCGAGGTTCTTGAACAAGAAAATAAAAATGAAAACCGTGAGTGCGATCGGGAGCGTAACCAGGAGTCCGGTCAGGAAAACGTTGCGAATACGTCGTTTTAGGTTGTTTATCAAGGTGTGCTAGGAAAAAGTTCGAGGGAAATCGAATCGGTCGATGCTGTGATGCAGGTTGAGCCTGCGCCGAGACCGGAGATCATTATATAAGGATACAGGTGGAAGGCAAGCCGAACTGCAAAGTGGTCGGAAGCGAACCGGGATTTGGCTTGACAGAAAGGGGAAAAGCGCTAACATCACAGGTGTTTTTGCCTAGATTAAATCCCCGCCGGAATCGAAATTAGAAGAAAATGGGGCTGTGGCGCAGCTGGGAGCGCGCTTGAATGGCATTCAAGAGGTCACGGGTTCGATCCCCGTCAGCTCCACTTTTAAA
>CAJWLY010000032.1 GCA_913043155.1 uncultured Nitrospinaceae bacterium
GAATTTATATTCATATCAAGTCGTCTAGAGGTTTTTTGATATGGATCCGGCAAAAATTCACTACAACTACTGTGAAGTTCTCACCACCACCCCCTGGCCGCCCAATACCAGAGTTCTGGTGACAGGAGCAAACGGTTACGTGGCACAGCGGTTGATTCCGGAGCTGATACGCCGTGAATACTGGGTTCGTTGCATGGTACGAACCCGGCACACCCCTTTTTTTCTCAAGCATCCCAGAATTGAAGTCGTTTATGCCGACTGCCTGATCAAGGAACAGTTGCAGCCGGTGTTGAATGGTATCGAGTTCGCGTATTACCTCATTCACTGCATGAGGGCCAAGAATAGCGATTTTTCGGATTTGGACAGGAAGGCGGCTCAATGTTTCATGGAAGTGGCCGAAGAAGCTGACATAAAAAAGGTTATTTACCTGGGGGGGTTGGGGGAGACCAATGTCCGCCTGTCCAGGCACCTGCAAAGCCGAATGGAAGTGGGAGAAGTTTTATCTCAAAGTTCCATTCCCGTCGTTCGCCTGCACGCGGCGATCATTATCGGGACGGGGAGCACTTCTTATGAATTGCTGAAGTCATTGGTCATGCACAACCGCTGGATTCCGTTTATGGTCGAGTTTAATAGCCTCTGTCAATCCATCGCCATACGGGATGTCATCAAATACCTTGTCGGGATCATGGAAGTCCGGAGTAGTGAAAGCCGGATGTATCACATTGGCGGGAAGGAGGTGCAGTCTTACAAAGATATGATTCTTGGTTTTGGACGCATCGTGGATAGAAAAATCCGTTTTTTCGATGTCTTCTGGATTCCCCTGCCGATTAAGGTTTCATGCAGGATCTACGCATTCTGGCTTCATTTGTTTACCTCCGTACCGATCAATACCATCTCCCTGCTGTTGGATAGTTTGAAAACCGACGTCGTATGTCTCAATGATGATATTAAAAATATTCTTCCCTTTGAACCCATCGGATTTGACACAGCCATCAAGCGGGCCTTGGAGAGAGAAAAAAAGTCTCAGGTATTTTCCCACTGGACCGGTGTCCCCCCGCATACCATGCGCGATTTACTGCCACTGTGTGAGTACGAGTCCGCAAATTTTAAAGTTGAAGAATATTCGATCGAAATCCCCATGAGCTCAAAAAATGTTTTTCAACTGATCACCCAGGTGGGCGGAATGCACGGTTGGCTGCAAGGCAATTTTCTTTGGAGAATTCGCGGCCTGGTCGACAGGCTGTTTGGGGGAGTCGGCCTCCAGAGAGGGCGCCGGGATCCCGACTGTTTGAGGGTTGGCGATTCCCTGGACTTCTGGCGCGTGGAGAAGCTGGATCTCGATAAGGAATTACTTTTGAGGGGGGAACTGATCTCACCGGGGCTGTCCTGGCTGCAATTTCTTTTAGCCTCCCGATCAAACCAGTCGACTCAATTGACTCTCAAAGCCCATTTTATTCCGAAACCGTTTTTCGGGCAGATTTACTGGTTCCTCATGTCAAAATTTCACACCTATATTTTTAAAGGTATGCTGAGTCATTTCTACCGGAAGGCCACCGACTCGAGAGCTCACAGAACCCATGCGGCATGAGCCCTCCGGGTGGCCGAATGTATGGGACTTTTAAAATCTCAACTGTAGGGTAAATCAATGATGAAGGCGGTCCCCTTCCCTCTTTCGCTTTCCACGCTGATGGTCCCACCGTGTTTTTGGATCAGGTGGCTGCAAACGGAGAGCCCCATGCCCGTTCCCTGGCCCGCGGGCTTGCTGCTGAAAAAAGGATTAAAAATTTTCTCCAGATCGGCTTTTCTAATCCCGATCCCGGTGTCGGCAATGTTTACCCTGATATAATCTGTGCCATTCTTTTTTACGTGCCCGGCGCTTGTGGCCAATGTTCCACCTTCCGGCATGGCTTGTCTTGCATTATCGATAATGTAGAAAAATACCTGGCCAATTTCGTCCGGGTTGACCTTCAACTCAGGCAAGTCAGAGTCAAACTGTCTGCTGACTTCAATACCACTCGATCGCAGGTGGTTATCCATTAGGATGAGAATGGAATCCAATTCCTCGTGGACCCGAACCGGTACTATTTCCGCTGCATCTTCCCTGGAAAATTTTAATAGTGAATTGATAATTTTTTCAAGGCGTTCGGTCTCCTCGCGCGACGCACGCAGCGATTGAACCCAGTCCGAACCTTCCCCCTTCATCGTTTCAAGCTTTCGAAGATAGGTTGAAATGGTATTTAGAGTACATAAAGATTCGCGACAGACACCGGCAGTCAACCCGCCAATGCCGGCCAATTTTTCAGAGGCCACCAGGCTGTTGTGGGCTTCCTGGACCTTGACCAGGGAGGTCTTGAGTTCCTGGTGTGTCACCTGAAGTTCGTTATGAGATCGTTTTAACTCATCGTCTGCCCGTTTGCGTTCGGTGATATCGCGCAGGGTCCCGATAAATATTCTACGGTCTTCCAACCACACCTCGTTGACTGCAATATCCAGGGGAAAAATCGTCCCGTCTTTTTTTATTCCCTCCACCTCGCGTTCAGTTCCGAGTATTTTTGATTTTCCCGTTTCCAGGTAATCCCTGAGGTAGGTATCGTGGGCACTTCGATCAGGTTCCGGCATCAGAATTTTGATATTCTGCCCAACCACTTCGGGGGAAAAGTAGCCGAAGATTTTTTCAGCGGCCGGACTAAAAGACTCGATGATCCCTTGTTCATCAATGGTAATGATCGCATCCCCCACGTTATCGACCACCCCGCGGATACGTGCTTCTCTTTCCTGGGCCATCTTGGCAAATTGAAGAGCACGGGCACGACCCACATCCACTGCGGCCACCAAACTGAGCGCGCGGGTACGACCGATATTCACGATCAGGGTGATGCCGATGGCCAAAAAGCCCGTCAGTCCTATTGCATTCAGGATAAGTTCTCGCGTGAAATTAAATGACCGGTAGGCCTCATCCGCGCTGATTTCGGTGGCCAGGGCCAATTGCATACTGGGATCCCAGGTCCAGGCACTCACCACGTTGACTCCGCGGTAGTTGCGATAACCGTCAATATTGACTCCGGACCGACGGGACATCGCAATATTCGCCATGGCGGTGAAAGGTTGTTCATTCCTAGGTGACCGGGGCCGGAACCCTTCAGCCAGGATTCCTCCCGGGTCACGGATTTCAATTGAAAGTAGCCCCCGGTTTTTTATCAGACCGGCCGTGCGCAATTCCCGATCGAAACGGCTTTCTGAAAGTAACGTACCGCTGCTATTGAAGGCATAAGTTTCACCCGTTTCTCCAGTCCGCCCCAGTTGCAGGATCCGGGTAAAATCGGTGGCCGGGTCCAATCGGAAGGCCAAGGCGGCGATGACCTCACCTTCGTCATCGAATACGGGCGTCACCACAAACATGGTGGGCTCCCCTTCGACAATCTTCCCGCTATAGAGACTCAACAAGGGAACATCGGAAATGAGAGGATGGCTGACGAGGGTCTCCCCTTCAAAAACTCTTTCTAAAAAATTTCCCTGCTCGGTCAGCAAGTTGGGGAGAGCCAGGTTGCTGTCCCGCTGGGATCCTATATTGGAAAAATCGGGCGCTATAACAAAGTAACCCAAATAACCGTATACATCGATCCTGGGTGCAAGCAAACCATTGAGCTTGGCCCGAACGGGAACATTCTTCAGTGCATCGCGGGTGCGCGGGACTTTCAATAATTCTTTAACGGTCGCCCGCAGTTCGGCGGATCCAGCCCCGGTTACGGCGTCGGCTTTCCGTTCAAACTCCCAAATGTGCAAGGCGGAATGGGTGGTCCTGAGGATGGTCTTGAGGGAACTGGTCAGGTCTGCCCGGGTTATAGCCTCGGTTCGCCCCAGCGTATACCAGGCTATAACCGATACAACCAGGAAAAATAGAAAACCTATTCCAAAAATCAGGGTCTGCCCTAAACGACTTTTACGGTCTTCCGGTTTTCCATCTCTCTGAGTGGCTTCAAGCTCGGGGGTTGTAGAATTCTCCAAGGGTTTCATGCCGGTGTTTTCCTATTCCTGAAAATGGAAAGACCACCCTTCCTTCCTATTCTCTACTAATCTTCCTTACATTGAAAACTTTTTTTACTCAAATCCCCGCCATGACTCGCTGCCTCTATTTTGTCTTCCGGAGAAGAACTCCCCAAACAGACATACCACCTGACTCTTCAGATCGGAGGCCTTAGTCCATGGTTTTCCTTTTTGATCCCTCGTATCCATCTAAAAAGTTTTCTTAAAAAAAATGTTACATAACTTTTACAAGGAGAAAGTCTTTTCTAATGATAGGCTTTTTTTGTTCAAGAATTTTATTTCCTAATTGAGAGTAATGAAACATGGTCACACCTCGAAAACGGATGATTACCGACTCAGAACAAGAAGGCAAAAAAAGTCCGAATCGTTCGAATACAGAAAAACCTCAAATGTTATTGATTGGGATACCCGAAGCGGACCCAAGTTATTGGACGATGAATATCGCCCAAGCCCCTCAGGGCCCAACGCTACGCGAGTCTCTGCCCGTGCCGGATTTTATTCGGCGAAAAATAAACTCCCACCTGAAGTATGTTTACAATCCCAGCAAGAATGCTCCCTACGTGGGTATGCACCTCATAAAACAGAATTTAGAGAACGACATAAAAGGCGGGGTTGACATTACGCTTATCGATTACCCCACAGAGAAGGAAATTATGCGGCTCGTCCAGAAAGTTTCCTTCAAGGTCATTGGGATTGGGATCGGGTGTGAAAACAAGGTGCATGAGGGCAAACTCCTGGCCCGGCAAATCAAACATCACAGTAAAAATAAAGAAGTAGCCATTGTTTTCGGCAACTATGGAGCGACCACAGGCAAGAAGCTTGGGATATTGACTGAAGCGGACGGAACGGTTTTAAAGGACAACCCGGAAGAAATCGAAGCCAAGGAAAAATCGGGGGAATACCCTTACACCGGGGAAGGGGTGCAGAGCATGAGGGCGTTCTTGCTCAACAACCAGGAAAAACTGGGTTTGGAATTAAAAGTAAAACCCAATGCGCCCATGGTTTCTTATCCAGTGCCCGACCCCGATTTGCCCCCGAGTAACGGTTTCTTAAGATGGTTGGCGGTAAAGATGGGTTTCTTCGGCACGCCCAAGGACATGAACAAGCTGGCAGTCTCCCTGGGTTGTGTAAATAATTGTTCATTTTGCAATACCGCCAAGAATTTTGGCGACAAGACCCTTCTTTACACAGAGGCCAAAGAAATGTACCAGGCCATGAAGAAGCAGATCGACATCAATGAAGCGAGAAAAGATTATGTTCCGGAAACCCTCTTTTTCCTCATGGACGAAAATTTTATGCGCCCGCTGGCCAACACAGAGGAACTTTGCAGGCTGGTAGAAGAATCAGGGAAAAATATCCGTTGGGGAACTTTCGGGGATATCAAGGGTTTACTGGAGTACAAAAAAAAGTATCAGAATTTTCGCGGATTGGTCCGGGGGGGAATGCTTTCCATTTGGATCGGGTTGGAATCGAAAGCCGATGTATTTAAAAAGCGCGGTGGTGCGAGCATCGATGAAGTAGAAACAATCATCCGCGAACTTCAAGATCTTGGAATACTGGTTTTTGGTTCGTTTATACCCGGGTTGAGCATTCACACCGAGGGAGAAACAAACGTGGTAAAGGATGAAGATGAAATTAAAAAGAAATTACTTAAAAAAAATAACTTAAACGAAACACAGCTAAGACGAGCGGTGGACGCCGAGGTGGCAGCCAGAAAAAACAAGGGTCAGTACGATCTCTTAAATATCTGGGAAGACGTCCAGTGGTGGTTGAAGCAGAATACAGCGGCCAACCAGGTGATGATGCTCACCGACACCCGGTTGGTCAATCCGCTGACCGAGGAGCCAATACTTGACCTTTCGGATGAGGAGTTCGGACACACCTTCCGGCGGGACACTCACCCGAATATTTCAGGAAAGAGACTCGAAGAGATCGACAAGGAGGCCAGGAATTTATTTTACCGGGAAAACGGCCCGGTTGCGCTACGCACTGTACTGACCATGTGGGACGGGTATAAAAACCTGAAAGACTCCGATGACCCTGCCGAAATTATAGCAGCGACTTATTACTACTGGCTGGTCAAACGTTCCTTTCAGGCGGTTTCCCTGTCTCTCGCTCTTTTTTCAGAAACCCTTTTTGAAAAGTGTTCCAGAACTTTTTTTAATCGCCTGGCTCAATTTCTTGATGATTTTGAACAGTCGACGCCTCCTAAGAATGATCTCAGTAATGAATATCAACGGGTGTTCAACAAAAATGAGCGCGTGGTATCCAAAACAGCCCAGTGGTGCGCCGCCCGCCTACGGACCCATTTTATTCGGAAGCACCTGAACAAGGATCAAGATGAAGTAAGTCAAATTGATCTACTGGATCGCCCAATCCCGGTTCCAAACGAAACATAGATCTCACGCCCTCACTGGGCACGCTCCCTCCACATCACGCACTGAATCTTCAGGTTGATTCAAACACCGGATTTTTGTCTTTTCCGGGGACCCTTTCCCCCAAGCCACCCGGCACATCTCCTCTCCAAAAAATTCAAGATACGCTCAAAAAAACATCTCCTTGTGTCGGGAAACCCGCTTCAAAACTAAGGCAAAAAACAATTCATCGGTTTTTGTCCGATTTAAAAATAGGATCAAAACCGATACTTTCAAAACCGTATAAATGAAATATTAGTGTGTTGCCGATACCCTTGTTTTTATTGGTATCGCCTGCGTGTTGTTCGTGGGGAGTTTTAAGTTAAATACCAGCCGTTCACCGCTATGGAGACAGTGAATTTTCACGACTCCCTATTCGGGGGTGCCCGGGTGTGGTGTGTTTTAAGGACAAATCGTTTTTAGTTTTTTCTGATCGGCATTCAAGAACAAATCTCATGGAACAAACAATCAAAGAACAGGCCACCGGATTACCAAGCCAACTTTACGACGACGGTAAAACGAATATGTATTGTTTGCATGAGGTATTCCGGCAGATTGCGATCATCGTCAAGGAGCGCATAAAAACAAAACATCACATCGATATCCCCATCACGTCCGGGTTGTGGGGAGGAGCCTACCTGGTATGCGACCCCCAGGGGAAGGTTTTATCAAGAGTCATTCGCTTTTACAGTATCGTCAACCTGCCACAAAACAGCCCCCTCGATAAACCGGAAAATTTCGAACACCTGATGAAAATTTATTACCAGACATGCCAGGAGATCTTTAAAAATTACCACCTGGAATTTAAAAACCCGCAATGGGGGGAATCCATCCCCTACACGAATAAAATCCGACCCAACACCACCTTACAAATGTGGGAGCAGGGTACGGAGGTACAATTCATGAGGGCGTTCTTTGTCTGGAATACAGCCACATGGGAAGAGTCCCTCATCTTCGATACTCTCCGCAATATAAAGCAACTCAAGGAACACCTCGATACGCGCCAGCGGCCTGTTGATAAAGCAAAGGAAGAACTCCGGTTCGTTTTACAGGATATCCTCATCGTTTATCACACCCTACACGACGCATTGACCCCGGATTTCCTGGAGCACGCCCAACCCTATATGCAGGAATTGCTGGGCCACTTTTTAGTGGGGCTGCACGACCACGATCTTATCCACGATCTTTTTTACCGGGCGCACAGCAGTTTATATGTTTACGGATTTGAAGAGGCTTTGGACGAACCCTACAAACGATACAACCTGGATATTCGCAAAGTTGAAGATTGGCCGATAGAAAAGATAAATTGGGTCCCCGAGGAGCTTAAAGAAAAGCTTGTTCATCCTCTTCGGGAAACTTTTTCGAGATTCAGAGTCAACCTAGAAAGAGGGGGCTCTGAACAAAGCTGTCCGTTCCTCTCATTATGAGTTGTAAAAATTAGGCCATCCCATGCCTGAAAAAGATGAACTGATCTCAATACTCACCCACCCTGGAAACATTCGTTTTCATACGAATGAGAATGCAATGTTGGCCATCGAAAGGGACATAACAAACTTCAAAAAATCATTCATTGATGGCATTGAAACCTGGTTTCTCAATGATAAACCCACCGTCGCCAATACGAGGATCAGGAGGTACCCAACCGGGCACCTTGTTTTTTACAACTCAGAGGGAAAGCGTTTCCTGTTTACCGATCCCGGAGGGCATCCCCTGCATGAATGTGAATGGTGGGAAAATGCGGAAACCGGAAAAACCAAACTGGCCTCGGTTCGAATGCAACTGGATTGTGAGCAATGGTTCGGCATCAAACCAGACGCAAATACCTTCTCAGTTTTTGTGGACCTGAAGGACCGCCCACGATCGGCAGACATGACCCTGGATGACTTGAGAAAAGAAGCCGCCAGGGCATGGGACATTCCTATATCCGAGATTGAATATTTTTACAGAGACGAAAATTTTATTCCCTATGGGATCGGGGAGTACGAAATTCATCTCTCCAAGGACGGGCTGTACGTATTGCCTGACGGAACCTTTGACCGAACGATCTTTATCAGCAACATGCCCAGGACAAACTGGGAAGCGCTTGACATCATCACCGTGGTGGAACTGTTCCAATCGGTGCCCCCCGGGGCAGGTGGAGCAGCTTTTGAGTTTTTTTGGGGGTTGTACGAGGATCAGGTGCGGGAAAAACAGCCTGAGCCTTTGCGGTTCAGGGGACTACCGGCCTATCCCTCCACAAAGGCATTCCAGATATTTTCCGCTTTCTTTACTCCCACCGCACCCGAGGGTGAAGACCTCATGAACGTGTTTATGGACTTCCATCGTTCCCACCAGATCACCTGGAACCTCAGGCCCGATCCTCCATGGCGGTATTTCTCGGATAAATATTCGGTCTGCCTGACAGTACAAAACAATTTTCTATACAAGGTGACCTCACTGAATGACCCCACGGCCCTGCCTTTCATCAATTGCTCTCGGGGAGGGAAGGCTTCCTGTCAAAGACAAGTCCATGTCACAAAAGATTCCATAATCCTTCTTGATGGTGAAGATATTTTTAAAAAATTTCCTCCCCTCTCCCAGTGGCAGATTTTCCCGCAAGAGGATGCTGTTCTGCGACAGCCCGCACATCCTTTTGGCTGGCAAAAGTTTTTTAAAGACCGCCCCCCTAAAATGGATCCGGTCACAGCAGTTTTAACGGTTCCATTCTATCCGGAAGGCGCAAGGGAAATCGAGGAATCCTCCCTTCAACCAATGGTCGTCGACCAAATATTGTTTTACATGGAAATGTTTCCAGACATGCCGAACCGATTGGAAAAAATCAGCCGTGTCCTCGTCCATAATTTTGACACCGCGGTTGCCGGGTGTATCGACTGCACACGCAAACGAGAACACAGGGTATTGTTTAACCATCCGGAATTTGCTCAAAAAAACGCACAGCTTTTATGGGACCACGCTGCATCCAAGGGTCAACTGAATAACCTGCGAGAGGTTTCTTTTCTTCCAGAAAACGAATACGTCGAATCCGCCTACGCAGAAAAATATGAAATGATCTTCCGATGGATTCCTTTCAAGTCTTACCACGACCCGGTTGCCTGCGAAAACATCTTGAATTCCGTAACCCATGCCATGGCCTCCAGCGCCCTTTTATTTCTTGTGGGTCCAAGGCAAATATCCGACTTGTTTCAGCAGCACTCCTTGAAAAATATATATAACGACCCGGTTAAGGACATGCCTTTTTTCATACAACATAAAAAGATGTATCCCGAAACCCTGGTCAACCCGGAGGTGTCCGTGTTTTTTGCTCAAAAATTAGCCCATAAAAGTTTTATAAAAACTCAGAGCTTACAAGCCCAAGAGGACCCTGGGCCCATTAGGGAAAAGGTGCTGAGTTCGGCATAAACCGCAGTTACTTCATGAGATAAAATTTGTGGGGTTGAAATCATTCTTGGGGAGTTGAACATGAAAAAAACGGAGAACATCACGCGCTTGAAGGTCTTGGAAATTTCCCTGATGAAAGAGGCCGATGAAAAGCGTTTTTATACCGCTCTGGCAAAACATGTCGCCGATCCCGAGGTCCGGGAATTTTTAAACCTAATGGCCGATGAAACCACCCACCACGAGGCTGCAATAAAAAAACTTCTTGAGGGAAATGGAGCCAAAGCTGATTCTTGGACAAACGAATATACAATCGGTGATTTCGTAAAGACCCATTTCCAAACCGATATCTTTCCCACAGGTGATGACATCTCTAAAATGGCCCCGAAATTCAAGGGAGTGCAAGAGGTATTGGATTTTGCGCTTGAAGTAGAAAAAGTTGCCGCTGAATTTTATAAATTACTGGGCGAGCACTGTAAAAGGCCATCTACCAAGATGGCCTTGATCCTGCTAGAAAAAATCGAGCTTGAGCACGTGGAAAAAATCAAATCCTTTAAGAAAAAGATTTCTGAGAAAAGGATTTCGGAAAAGGAATCGGCTGCTTGGAGGAGGACTTCCCTAAGATGAGATATTTTTAGTGATTTATCCAATTAATTGAGATGAAACCCACTGCATATAACTATGACATTGTAATCATCGGGGCGGGAATGATTGGGCTCAGTATTGCCTTCCGGTTGAAGCGGACCGATCCCGATCTAAAGATTGCTGTAGTGGGCGATAGCAGGGACCCGTTAATGGCTTCCCGAGCCGCGGCCGGGATGCTATCTCCTTTCTGCGAGTGCGAACAGGACGACCGTTTCTTCTTTTTCTGCC
>CAJWLY010000033.1 GCA_913043155.1 uncultured Nitrospinaceae bacterium
TACAGGAGAGTTCCGACAATTTTTGACAGAAGCAGGTCGACGAGCCCCAGAAATAAAGCCATAAAAAACACCACCAACAACACCACGGCCGTCCCACCTAAGGCTTCTTTTTTGGAAGGCCAGGTGACTTTCTTTACCTCACCCTTGACCTCAGATAAAAATTGAATCGCTTTTGCAATCATCAATAATCACTTCCAACCCAAATACGCTACAGGCCAGGAGGGATTCGAACCCCCAACCACCAGATTTGGAGTCCGGCGCTCTAGCCGTTAGAGCTACTGGCCTATTCGAATTTCCAAGTGCCCACTCAACAGGCTCGGAAGCCAAATAGCGCCTTCACGCCCACTTCTCGGACCTTCCATACGCCGGCCTACGCCGCTCTTTAGCTTTACTTGGTTTCCTTGTGGAGGGTGTGCTTTCGACAAAACCTGCAATATTTTTTAAATTCCAAGCGTTGAGTGGTCTTTTTTTTGTTTTTGGTCGTCGAATAATTCTTACGCTTGCAGTCGCCGCAAGCCAACTGAATAATGTCTCTCATAATCCCAAACCCAACATTAAAGTTCCAAAACCGTCCAACTAGGAAACCATTTCCAAAAAAACCGTCCCGCTCGAACCAATATCTTTTCTATAAAAAGCCCACGATCGGAATTGAACCGATGACCTCTTCCTTACCAAGGAAGTGCTCCACCCCTGAGCTACGTGGGCATCTAATCCCCTAACAACCAACCCAATTTCAGGGTGGAGCGGGAAACGGGACTCGAACCCGCGACCCTCAGCTTGGAAGGCTGACGCTCTAGCCAACTGAGCTATTCCCGCATCGCCCTAAACCAAAAAAAATGGGGAGGGGAGGATTCGAACCTCCGAAGGCTGAGCCGACAGATTTACAGTCTGTTCCCTTTGGCCACTCGGGAACCTCCCCGCATTCTGTAGAGGACGGTCCCTAACGATCATCCTCCACTCACCAGACGGCAATATCGGAATAGCCGCCCACAACGGGGCGCTAACACCCTAAGGTTTTCCTTTTCAACTTGCCAATTAAGGTGGAGCTGGCAAAGGGATTCGAACCCCCGACCTGCTGATTACAAATCAGCTGCTCTACCAACTGAGCTATGCCAGCCCAGCAAACGAAAAACTTTGATGCTACAAAACCTGTCTAAATTTTGTCAAGCACAAAAGCCTATCGCATGTATTTTAGGTGAATCCAAGGGTCTGATGAACAAGGAATGGGCCTTCTGAAACCGACAGTCTACCACGCACCTCCTGAATTTTACAGGAAAAATATACAAAAATTATTTTTTTTTTGAATTTTGTTTGAAAACCTGACAAATACTCACAAATCGGACCAATAAGACTATTCTTTCAATGAGTTAATTAGTAACGACCTGTGGACTCCCTTTTATGATCCTGCCGGAAAACCTCAATCTTCATTTAGTGTAGGGGCCGCAAATCGGGGGAAGGTGAACCATTGGCCATCCTTTAGAGGGGTTTACGATGACATTTTCCATCAGCGGTCGAATTAAAGGGCCCGGAGCTTGATTTAAAACACCCGCTTCCCGCCTGCCATTACGAAATCGGCTCCGGTGCGCTCCGGATCGAAGGGGACGCCAACCCAGTCGGCACACCCTCCCTCCACGCTGAATCCAATCAAGTCTGCGGGACGCCCGGTTTCAATCGCGCCGCAGTCCATCCCAAGCACCTCGGCCCCGCCGCGTGTGGCCATATAAAGAAGCTCTTCTCTCGATACACCAGCCAGCATTTCCTCCGCCGCGCGCAGTTCACCGAGGAAGTTCAGTGACTCGTTACTAGCCAGCGAATCGGTACCCAGTCCGACAACCACACCCCGGTCTAGAAGTTTTCGCACTGGCATGTATCGACTGCGCCCGAACCAGCGGGTGCTTTGCGGGCAAAACACCGCCTTTACATTTTTGGGTGCGAGAAGATCGAGATCGCCCTCTGCTAGATTCAAGTGCACCGCGACCAACGAATCGAGCACACCGAGTGAATCAAGGTAGCGGACCGGGCTCATGTCCGGTGGAGTCCACGAGTCGTCGAACATACCACGCTCAACAAGCAGGTCTTTTATATCGCCTCCGCCATCTTCCAGGATCCTCACCTCTTCGGGAAGCTCCGCCACATGACACGACAACGGGCAATTGTAATGATCGGCAAGACGCTTCAACTCGCCAAACAGTTCGGGCGAAACCGAATAGGGTGCATGCGGGGCCAGACCCCATCGGACCGATCCATCATTAGACGGGCGCTGCTTGAGAATCGGCTCCAACCGTTCCACTACTGGACCGGCAAGAGAAGGATGGAACCCAAGTACCTCAAGAAACAGGGTTTGACGAAACGGAAGCCTTGTGTACTCGGTAATGAGTTCCGCCTGTGGTAGATGGTCGGCGAGCGCGGTCACGCCCGAGCGTGCCATCTCTTTTGCCTGCGCGTGGAGGGTGATGACTCGATTTTCCCAACTCACCTTTTCGTTTTCATCAATCAGTGATCGGACCCAGTCCGTGAACCGTTCCCGGCGAGGGATGCGTCCTTTAAGGGCCGAAAGAGCGAGATGGCAATGCGCGTTGACGAATCCGGGAAGGAGAAGCGAGTCCGACAAATCGGCGAGTTCACCCTCAACCGGACCTCTCTGGTTCGTGTCGATATTTTTTATCCGGCCCCGTTCGACTACCAGTTGCCCATTTTCTACAGGCGTCTCGCCGGTCATCTTAAGCAGGGCGCGAAACCGAATAGTGTATGTATCCATGCTTACATTTTACTCGCCCATGGGTTATGGGAGCAATAATGATACGTTATTGCCCGCCCAAACTTAGACGCCGATATTTATATCTTACTTTCCCTATTATAGTCGGGAGTCGGGGCCCTTTTTAAAACGGATTCGCAGCTTTGTTCGAGAACGGTTTATCCGGTATTTGGGTTTATTGTTCAGATCGGAGGGCGGGCAGTTCGTTGAAGCGGATGTGCGTTCCAGGGTAGCCTTCTTTGAGCAGGATGTCGATCACCTGCTTGATCGCTGTGACGTGCCGTTTGCGTGATTGCACTCCATCGAAATGAGGGTCCTCTTCTTCGATGGAGATCACCCCAGACCCAGAGTAGTTACAGTAGAACGCACCGAGCGGGCGGAATCGGCATGCATTATCAGACTCGGAACAGGAATTGACGATGACCATAAACATATCTCCACCGGAGCCAGGGTACACTTCGAATAGTCCGTTTCTTTGAACCGCGTGGCGGCGACAGTAGTCGACGACACGGAGAACATCTTCCAAAGGTGCGGTTCGATAAACGCAGTGCATATTTTTCTTCCAGCATAAATTGACAGATTCACAGCTTACCAGAAAGACGGAAATTTTGACGACATTAACAAGTGACGATTACCGCATCAAAGCGCGGTTGACTTTTAACAAGGCCTTTGATAGACAGCAGTCATGACTTTTCAGGATGTGATTTTCACATTGCAACGCTACTGGACATCACACGGATGCGTCGCGCACCAACCTTATGACATCGAAGTCGGCGCGGGAACGTTTAATCCAGCCACTTTTTTCCGCGTACTTGGACCAGAACCGTACAGCGCGGCCTACGTCGAACCCTCCCGCCGTCCCACGGACGGACGGTACGGGGAAAACCCGAATCGCCTGCAACATTATTATCAGTATCAGGTGATTCTGAAACCGTCCCCGGAAGATGTGCAGAACCTCTACCTCGAAAGCCTAACCGCGCTGGGGATCGATCCCTTGAAACACGACATCCGGTTTGTAGAAGACGACTGGGAATCGCCCACGCTCGGGGCCTGGGGCCTGGGCTGGGAGGTCTGGCTCGATGGAATGGAGATCACCCAGTTCACTTATTTCCAGCAGGTGGGCGGAATCGATCTGAAACCGGTCACCGCAGAACTGACTTACGGCCTAGAACGGATCGCCATGTACCTGCAGAATATCGATAACGTGTTTGACCTCCAATGGAACAACACCATCAAATACGGCGACGTTCATCTGGAAACAGAAAAACAATTTTCCCATTTCAATTTTGAAGCATCGAACAAGGACAGGCTCTTCCAGTGGTTCGAAATGTATGAGGCTGAAGCGGTAGACTTACTGGAAAAAAACCTGGTTCTGCCCGCTTACGATTTCACTCTCAAGTGTTCACACGCCTTCAATCAGTTGGATGCTCGCGGAGCGATCAGTGTGACCGAGCGAACGGGTTTCATTGGCAGGGTAAGAAAGCTCGCGCGGCGGTGTGCCGAGGAGTACGTTCGCCAACGCGAGGAAATGGGATACCCATTGCTGAATCGCACGCCCTCCTAACCCCCCCCCTCTGGAATTGATCCATGTTTTGCCAGGGTTTGAGTCAAAAACCTGTTGTTGGGTTGGGACGAAATGGGTTTCTCGGATAACACAATACTCCAGGATCTACTGCTCGTAGGAAGACAAACCATCCTGAGAAATGGCGGGTGTTCCTTTGATATTTTTTCAACCCCGTCCCCGCTGGAAGGAGAGGCCCTGTCCTGTATTTTCTGCTTGATAAATAGCCCACATCAACTATCATCAACCCCTTGAGTTTAGGGGGGCAACATGGCTGGTCCGGCGACAAGCTCGGCTCCCTTCTTCCCTTTGGTGTTATTCAAAAACCACCTCGATCCATGCCAGAACTGTTTTTAGAAATCGGTACCGAGGAAATTCCCTCGCGGTTTATGGGCCTCGCCCTGAACCATCTCAAGCAGGAGTTGTCCGCATTCTTTAAGAAGAACCGGGTCCGTTGTGGCGAAAGCCGCTCCCTCGGAACCCCCCGGCGCCTCGTGGTTTCTTTTGCCGGTGTCGACGGCCGACAGGAAGATATCGTAGAAACTCACCTGGGTCCCAACGTCAAGGCGGCGTACGACGCAGATGGCAAGCCGACCAAAGCGGCACTGGGATTCGCCCGGGGAAAAGGCGTCGATATTTCCCAACTCGGCACCGAAACCACTCCCAAGGGAGAGGTGGTCTGCGCCCGGGTTGAAAAAATCGGCCAACCCACCGAGGATATCCTGAATACCTTCTTACCAACACTCATTGCCACCATTCCCTTTCCAAAAAAGATGCGGTGGGGAAATCGTGGAACCCCCTTCGCCCGGCCCATGCATTGGATCGCCGCCTTGTTCGGAGGAAAACCCCTCAAATTCGACTTCGATGGAATCTCCTGCTCTGATATTTCACGCGGGCACCGCTTTATGAGTCCGGAGTCCTTTAAAGTGACCGGATTGACCGACTACCTTAAGTCCTGTGAAAAACACTTTCTTCTTGTAGACCCGGAAGCGAGAAAGCAAACCATCGTGAACCAGATGAACGCACTCGCCGCCGAGGTGGACGGCACGGTGACCCTTGATCCGGATTTACTGGAAGAGGTCAACTACCTTGTTGAATACCCAGTCGCTATCCGGGGAGACTTCGATGAACGTTATCTGGAGTTGCCTTGGGAATTGCTTACCATCACTATGAAGCATCACCAGAAATATTTTCCCGTGACGAAAAAAGAGGGAGGCTTGTTGCCTCACTTCATCACCATCAGCAACATGAAACCGGGGGGCGGGGATGAAATCCAGCGTGGGAATGAACGGGTTCTCAGGGCCCGGCTGGAAGACGCCCGGTTCTTCTTCGACGAAGACCGCAAAAAGAAACTTGAGGATTTTGTGGAACTGTTGAAGGGGGTGACGTTCCAGAAAAACCTGGGAACCTCGCATGAAAAAGTAAGCCGCATCGTCGGCCTTGCTGAATTTTTGGCGGGCGAGATTTGCCCTGACAAAAAAGCGAAAGCCTCCCGAACGGCCTGGCTGTGCAAGGCCGACCTGGTGACCCAAATGGTCTACGAGTTTCCCGAGTTGCAGGGGATCATAGGAGGTTACTACGCCGACCATTCCGGGGAAGACCCCGAAGTGGGTCGCGCAATCAAAGAACATTACCGGCCCGCATTCTCGGGCGACGAGCCTCCTTCAACTGAGATCGGAGCCGTCGTAGCGATCGCTGACAAAATGGATACCATTCTGGGGTGCATCGGGGTAGGACTTATCCCGTCCGGTTCAGAGGATCCCTATGGATTAAGGCGTCATTCGCTTGGCATTATCCAGACCGTGCTCGACCAAAAATGGCAGATTTCACTGGACACCTTGATTGAGAAGGGCATTGTCCCGCTTCAGGAAAAGCTGAAATTGAAACCCGAAGAGGTGCACAGCAATACCCTTGATTTGTTTTCGCAACGGTATAAAACTTTGTTGAGCGGGCACGGATTTCCCTACGACGCAATCGATGCGGTGTTATCCGCCGGGATTGATTCCATAACCGATGTTAAACAAAAAGTAGCTGCGTTTTCCGACTTGAAGAAACAGCCTCACTTCGAACCGCTGGCCATGACCTTCCGGCGGGTGGTGAGCATTTTAAACGAGGAGGCGGAGGGCGAGGTGCAAACTTCATTGCTCAAGGAACCCGCCGAAAAGAAACTCTTCGACGAATATCGACGCATACAAGGTCCGGTAGAAGACTGCCTGCAGAAAAAGGATTTCCCGCGCGCTTTGGAACAAATCGTCCAAATCAAAGGAGCCGTAGATGGATTTTTCGACCACGTCATGGTCATGGCCAAGGAAGACGACCTGAGAAAAAACCGGCTTCGTCTTTTAAAATGTATCTCCCTCCTGTTTTCTCATATTGCTGACTTCTCGAAGATTGTTCTTAAAAAAGGTTGAAAAACTTCAAGTCTTTTAGATACCCTAGTTTTTCAATTTAATTTTAAACGGCTACACTGCAGTCTTAAGTAAAGAAGCAAGACCCATCAGGGTTGGCGTCCTGGGACATGCGACGGCAACATAACAGCCCCGATTCGATCTTGTTTTTATAATTTAGAATTCTTGTCGGAAAATTTTATAAAGAAAACAGGCTGGGAGAAAACGACGGCTACCCCCCCCCTCAGTTCTCCCACACCAAACGATAGTGGAGCATAATATGAAAATCTCTGTTACCGGGATCACCGGTCTGGTCGGATCCCATTTGATTAAATTATTGTCCGAGCCCAATGCAGACGGAAGCACCAACAGCATCAAAGCTCTCATTCGAGAAAACAGCATCGTCGATCATCTGAAGCCTTTCGAGGATGTGGACTACATCATCGGCGACCTGAAAGACAAGGAATCCCTCCAGCAACTGGTCGAAGGGACGGAGGTATTGATTCACCTCGCACACTTTCCCGGGCCCGTCGAAACAGAGGATGAGTTGATCGAGGTCAATGTGAACGGATCGATTGACCTTCTTGAAGCGGCGAAGAGCGCCAAAGTCAAGCAGGTGATTTTCATAAGTGCCTGTGCCGTGTTCGGAAAGATTCTACCCACCGTCGATGCATCGAACCCGCTCGACGAGAGCCACCCGGCACAACCCGCTTCCCTCTACGGAGAGATTAAAACTTCGATTGAATCGTCTTGCCTCTCTTACGCCAAGGATCAAGCCTTCGATATCACCATCCTGCGCCCGGTTACCATTTACGGAGCACGCCCCGATCTTCCCAAGTCAGAATGGTTTCAGACCATCGACTTCCTTGCAACCAACTACAACGTTGACGTAAAGGGGGGAACCAAGTACGTGTCCGTCGATGCGGTGTGCGAGGCGATCACTAAAGTCACCGGCAACAAAGAGGCTTTCGGAAAAATTTATCATCTTATCGATGGACATATCCACAACTTGGAGCTCGGCAAAATGATCTGTGAGATAGTCGATTCGTTCGGTGAGGTGGAGGGGGTCATGGGCGAGGAGAGAGGTGTCCCGATGTCCAACCAGGCTGCCCGTGACCTGGGAGTGGAATTCAAGGGACAGGAAGGAATCAAGGAGTACATAAAACTCGTCCATGAGCTGCAAAACCGCTATGGCGGAGAACGTAATATAAAAAACTGGTAAGCCCCCAAGAACCTTCCATGGCGTCGTCCAAACAATTCGCAGATCTTCTTTCTACAAAAGGATTTAATTTTTATGCCGGGGTTCCGTGCTCCCTCCTTTCCGGCCTGATCCGCGTTCTTGAGGACGATGCGCAAACGTCGTATTTTCCCGCAGTGCGGGAGGACGCCGCCGTCGGGTTATGCGCCGGCGCCTATCTCGCAGGAAAACTTCCGGTACTGCTCATGCAAAACTCGGGGCTGGGCTACTGCCTCAACGCTTTCACTTCCCTCAACCTCATATACCGCATCCCGGTACTGGTGATAATGAGCTGGCGCGGCGAAGGCGGAAAAGACGCCCCGGAGCACATCATCATGGGGGAAATCAACCAGAAGCTGTTGCAAACCGCCGGGATGTGTCACTCCGTATTGTCTGCAGACAATTATCAAGAGGCTCTCGATGCCGCCCGCGGCAAAATCAATGAAGGACTCCCGTACACCTTGCTGGTTGGAAAAGGATTGTTTGATGAAGGGCACTGAAGCATTCAAGGAAATCATTCCACTGCTAACCGACGAGCCGGTGATTCACGCCAACGGTTTCATTTGCCGCGAATCGTTCAATCAGAAGGACCGGGAAGGAAATTTCTATATGATTGGGTCCATGGGACTCGCGTCTTCCATCGGACTGGGAGTCGCGATGTGCCGCCCGAACCAAAAAACCATCATTCTTGACGGAGACGGGAACGTCCTTATGTCGATGGGAACCCTGGCGATGATCGCTTCCGCCGCCCCCAAAAACCTGCTACACATCGTGTTGGACAACGAAGTTTATGAATCGACCGGAAATCAAAGGTCGCTTTCCAAATCGATCGCTCTGGACCAAGTGGCTCAGGGCGCCGGTTACCCTCACGTCAAAAAAGTTACGAAAAAGGAAGAGATTAAACCCGCCTTTGAAGAACTGATGGGGAAGAGTGGACCCTCTTTCCTATTAATCAAAGTCGAACCCGCTTTCGAAAAATCCACGGGTCGCGTGACCCACACGCCAGAGGAAATCACATCACGTTTTATGAAAGCCCTTGCCGCAACGGACGGACGCAGTCCCCTTTAAACTATTGAACCGATTCAATCTTAAAGGTATCATGCCTCTTCCGGTCAATTCCTAGATACATCCCACAACAATAATGAAAGACTTCACCAAAATCTTGAAGTATGCCCGTCCTTACAGTAAAAGCATCGCCTTTGCTTTTATCTGTCTCGTTTTGACTTCAGTGATCAGCCTGGTCTTGCCGCTGATTGTCCGCAACATGATCAACGCAGTGGTCGTCCTCAAGAACAGCACCCTGCTCAACAACCTGACCCGCGACCTGGTGCTCATCATCCTGCTTCAGGCGGTGTTTGCGGTCACCCACAATTACATCATGGGTTTTGTCGGACACCGCGTCACTACTGATTTTCGGATCGAACTGTTTTCCCATATCCAGTCTCTTTCCCTGCGTTTCTTCCAAGGGAGGCGTGTGGGTGAGATTCTGTCGCGCATGAGCAACGATGTCTCGGTTATTCAGAGCGCATTGGTATCCATCCCCGTGGCTGTTTTACGGCAATCGATCACCTTGATCGGTGCCTTGATCATTATTTGTTATCTCAACTGGAAACTGACGGGGTTGATTCTTCTCTTGCTGCCCCCACTGATGCTGTTCGCCCGGTTTTTTGGAAAGCGCCTGCGCCAACTCTCTGAACGGGTTCAGGATAAAATTGCTCAGGCGATTATTGTCTTGGAGGAAATGGCATCTTCGATCAAGATCGTGAAATCCTACACCCGGGAGCCCCATGAGAAGGGCCGTTTTGAAAAGGATATTGAAAATGCGTTTGATCAGGAGATTGCCAAATTAAGAGTTTCCGCTTTCTTCGGTCCGTTCATCCTGGGACTCACCTTTCTTGTTTCTGCGCTGTTGATCTGGTACGGCGGCCACCAGGTCATGCAGGGCGCGACGACACCAGGAGAACTGGCGGCATTCTTTCTTTACGCGCTCATCATGGCAGGCCCCATTGGCACGTTTGTCCGCATCTACACCCAGATGCAGGAAGCGCTAGGTGCCATTCGAAGAGTTTATGAAATCCTCGATACCCAGCCTATAGTCCGCAGCCCGGAAAACCCGGTCACACTCCAATCGCTTGAGGGCCGTGTTCGATTCGACGAGGTGTTGTTCGGCTACCAGGAAGACACACCGGTTTTGCGTGAAGTTACCTTCGACGCCAAACCCGGAGAAACAGTTGCCCTGGTCGGACCCAGCGGTGCCGGAAAATCCACCGTCATTCAATTGTTACTGCGTTTCTTTGATCCGCAGTCCGGCACAATCCAACTGGATGGGCATGACCTGCGAACTCTTGATCTAAAGACTTTTCTAAGCCAGATCGCTCTCGTTCCGCAAGAGACCTTGCTTTTCGGGGGAACCATCCGTGAAAACATCCTGTACGGAAAACTCGATGCGAGCGAGGAGGAGTTGATCGAAGCTGCAAAATCGGCCCATGCCCACGAATTCATCATGGAGACATCCGCGGGTTACGACACCGTGGTCGGCGAAAAGGGGGTCAAACTTTCCGGCGGCGAACGACAGCGGATCGCCATCGCCCGGGCGCTGCTGAAAAACTCGAAAATCCTGGTACTTGACGAGGCCACCTCGGCCCTCGACAACCAGTCAGAGAAACTGATTCAAGAAGCG
>CAJWLY010000034.1 GCA_913043155.1 uncultured Nitrospinaceae bacterium
CATGAAAATTCTTGTAACAGGAGCTGCGGGCTTCATCGGTTTTCACACCTCCAGGGTTTTGCTTGACAAAGAACATGAGGTCATCGGTTTCGATAATATCAACGAATATTATGATCCCGACCTGAAAAATTCCCGCCTGAAAATTTTAAAACAATATCCCAATTTCAAATTTCACAAAAAGAACCTTGAAGACAAAGAGGCAATTGAAAATGTCTTCAAGGAAGATAGTCCTAAAAGAGTAATCCATCTGGCGGCTCAGGCGGGAGTGAGGCACTCTCTGAAGCATCCAGAAACTTATGTCCAAAGCAACCTAGTCGGTTTTTTCAATATCTTGGAAGGGTGCCGGCAGTACAAGGTGGAGCACCTAGTTTACGCTTCGACCAGCTCGGTTTATGGTCTCAACACCAAGTACCCGTTTTCCACTAAAGACAATACCAGTCATCCGGTTTCTTTTTACGGTGCCACCAAATTAGCCAATGAAATGATGGCCCATTCCTATTCCCACCTTTATACAATTCCATGCACCGGGTTGAGGTTTTTTACCGTTTATGGGCCTTGGGGCCGACCAGATATGGCCTATTTTCTATTCACCAAGAAAATTCTTGAAGGAAAACCAATTGATATTTTTAATCATGGAGACATGGAAAGAGATTTCACCTATATTGACGATATCGTTGAAGGTATAACCCGAGTCTTAATGCAGGCACCAAGCCCCGATCTGGAATGGTCTAGAAATTCATCTAGTCCTGCCTCTTCGTCAGCTCCTTGGCGTCTATACAATATAGGTTCCAACAGACCGGTTAAGTTGATGGACTATGTTCGTGAAATAGAAAAAAACCTCGGAAAGAAAGCAGAAATAAATTTACTCCCCCTACAGGCAGGCGATGTAGTCAAATCCCATGCCGACGTCGACCCGCTAGTGAATGATTTCGGATACGCACCCAAATATTCGGTGAAATATGGAATCAAAAATTTTATCGAGTGGTATCTGGATTACTACCCTTCATCAAAGAATCTCTAAAGCGCGGTTAGCTGTTATTTATCTTGAAGACCAATTGAATCTTGCGGAATGAATAATACAGATTTCCTTATTATAGGTGGGGGAGTAATCGGCCTAAGCATCGCAAGAGTATTAAAAAAAAGATTTTCCGATTCTAGAGTTACTCTAATCGAAAAAGAAAAAGGCTTGGGTTTTCATGGAAGCGGTCGCAACAGTGGCGTGCTTCATGCCGGCTTCTATTATTCCTCAGACAGCCTAAAGGCGAAGTTCACGCGCACCGGGAACCAACGCCTGACGGAGTATTGTGAATCCAGGGGCCTGAAAATCAACAAATGCGGGAAACTGGTGGTCGCCAAAAACGAAGAGGAGCTTCAACGGTTCAATGAACTCCTTGAGAGGGGAAAGAAAAATGGCGTACCGTTACAATGCCTGACTAAAGCGGAAGCCCGCGAAATCGAACCGCGCGTAAAAACATTTGAGAAAGCATTGTACTCTCCCTCCACGGCGACGATTGATCCTCTGGAAGTAATCATGGCCATGCAAAAAGACGCCGAGGATGAGGGGGTCGACATCCATCTAGGGACAGGTTATCTCCAAGCGCAGGGCAACAGGGTTTCTACGTCTTCCGGCTCCTATGAAGCAAGGATGGTGATCAATGCCGGTGGACTCTACGCCGACAAAATAGCCATGGATTTTGGGTTTTCCAAAAAATATCGGATTCTGCCATTCAAGGGACTCTATCTCAACTCCGATGAACCCCCCGGATCCCTGAGAACCAACATCTATCCCGTGCCCAACCTGAGAAACCCTTTTCTAGGCACACATTTCACAGTAACTGTCGCCGGCAAAACCAAAATCGGCCCTACAGCACTTCCCGCTCTATGGAGGGAACAGTATCAGGGGATGAAAAATTTATGCTGGTCAGAGGTGCTGGAAATTCTGGCACGGCAATGCGGACTTTTCATCTCTTCCAATTTTAATTTCAGAGCCCTTGCTTTCGAGGAGATTCGAAAGCGCTCACGTCCCCATCTAGCGGCTCTAGCGTCATCTCTTGCAGAGGGTGTGGAGTTGAGCAACTATCGGACATGGGGCAAACCGGGAATCCGTGCCCAACTTATCAATATTGAGGAAAGAAAACTTGAGATGGATTTCGTGATCGAGGGAGATCAAGACTCGATCCACGTTTTAAATGCCGTCTCACCGGCATTTACCTGCGCGCTTCCTTTTGCGGAGTATGTCTGCGACCAAGTTGCCCGCCACGTGAGCTAGCTCGCTTTTCGCCAACCGCTCTCAAAACTTCAATTGAATTTGCAATAACGTCGCCGTTGTCTGGAAATTGGCGTCCCCAGCGGGATTCGAACCCGCGTCGCCGGCGTGAAAGGCCGGTGTCCTAGGCCAGGCTAGACGATGGGGACATGCTTGGTGGATTTCAAAAAAGAAAAGTGAGCCGCGAAGGGATCGAACCTTCGACCACTTGATTAAAAGTCAAGTGCTCTACCAACTGAGCTAGCGGCCCATTCTGAAAAAAACAAGAGAAGTTAACAAACTCATTGTAACATGTCAATAATTTATTGTCTTGATTTTGGAACCAAGGCCCCATATTATTGGGGTTTAGTCTGGGGTATTCCCTAATTTTAGGAAAATTTCCATTGGAAAAATCAGAAAAAATCTGGCTCGACGGAAAATTCGTCCCTTGGCATGAGGCCAACGTCCATATCCTAACTCACACGCTCCATTACGGGTTCGGCGTGTTCGAAGGCATCCGTTGCTACCAGACAAAAAAGAAAAAATCTACCATCTTCCGTCTACAGGAGCATGTCGACCGTCTGTTCAACTCAGCGACTGTTCTAGGTATCGAAATTCCCTATTCCAACAGGGAAATCTTCGATACCATTCTGAGCGTAGTTCGCGAAAACAAGCTCGAGGAGTGCTACATCCGACCCATCGTTTTTCTGGGAGATAACAAGATGGGGCTCAATCCCAACGGCGTCGACGTTCGCGTCGCCATTGCCGCTTGGCCTTGGGGTGCGTACTTGGGGGACGACGGTCTCAATAAAGGCATCCGCGTCCGCATCTCGTCATTTACCCGGCACCATGTCAACATCACCATGACAAAAGCCAAGGCGTGTGGATACTACATCAATTCCATCCTCGCCAAGGCTGAGGCCGTTCAGGACGGCTACGACGAAGCAATCCTGCTCGACCCACAGGGTTACGTCTCCGAAGGCTCTGGCGAGAACATATTTCTCTTATCTAAAGGGCGGCTCAAAACCCCCGCCCTGTCCTGCTCGAATCTGGAAGGCATCACCCGCGATTCCGTCCTCCAAATATGCAGACACCTGAACATCGGAGTAGAAGAAGGGTATCTCACGCGGGACGAATTATATATTGCCGACGAAGTGTTCCTCACCGGAACCGCAGCGGAGATCACCCCTGTCCGTGAAATCGACAACCGCACTATCGGCAACGGAAAAAAAGGGGAAACCACCGCCCTCATCCAAAGGATGTTCTTCGATATCGCTCGCAGCAATCAGGCTAAATTCGAAAATTGGCTGACGGAAGTATGACCCCCCTCTCCGGGGAAAATTTCCATCATAGCTTGCCTTTAGCACCGACCGATTTTGTCCTAATAGAAATAGAAACTTTGAACTATTGTTTAATCTCAGGAGTTTTTCATCAATGCCTATTTATGAGTACGAATGTAAAAAATGCGGAGCAACATTCGAGACTATGCAGTCCGTTTCCGCCAAACCGCTAAAAACCTGCCAGGGTCTAGGATGCGCCAATAAGGACAACGGAAAAGTACGCCGGCTCGTTTCCACTTCCGGGTTCATCCTCAAGGGATCGGGCTGGTACGCATCCGACTACCCCTCCGAGGACCGGAAAAAAGGCTGGGAGTCGGAAAGCAAACAAACCGCGAGCGCCCCGGCCGGCGGCGATAACGCCCCAGCGGAAAAAGTTACGGCGCCATCCACTGCGGCTGCTCCCGCTGCGGAAAAGCCTACGCCTACGCCCGCACCAAAAAAAACCACCCAGAAAAATCCCTATTCCGGGGGCAAGCGATCCCGCACCAAAGCCTCAAAATAAAATCTCGGAGGCCGAATGGCGGATTCCCACCACCTTTACCAGAATATTTTTACTTCCCTGATCGACGGTGTTCTGATCGTTTCAACGGATCTCAAGATTATTGAGGGGAACCTGTCCGCAGAAGAAATGTTCCAACGATCGCGGGGCTCCTTCGAAGGCCAGCCTCTCTCCGAACTGTTTCCCGAACAGCCTGAAATATTAAACAAGATCGAGCTATCTCTCTCTTCGGGGACGGCCTACCATCATGTAGAAGGCATCGGATTCCGTAAGTCTACGGGCACACATTTCCCGACCAACCTCACTCTCTCGCCAATCCTAAACACACGGGGCCAGATCACCCACACCGTGATTCTGGTGCAAGACACCACCCTGATCAAGGAACTTCAGGAGTCCACCCGTCAGGTTGACCACTTATCCTCACTCGAAGCCCTAACTGACGGTATGGCTCATGAAATCCGGAATCCTCTGGGCGGCATCCGAGGCTCTGCCCAATTACTCCTCAAAGATCTCAAAGATCTGGAACACCGCGAGTACCTGAAAATCGTAATCTCAGAAGTAGATCGAATCGACCGCTTGATAAAACGGATGATGAATCTCTCACACCCACCTAAAAAAGATTTTCAACCCACTAATATTCACCGGGTGCTTGAAGAAATTCTTGTCCTCGAAAAGGAATCTTTAGACAGGAAAAACGGGAAATTCATCCAAGTCTACGATCCCAGCCTTCCAATCATCGAGGCAGACGAAGACGAACTCAAACAGGTATTCCTCAACCTCATCAAAAACGCCATCGAAGCCTTGCCGGAAAAAGGGCAGATACACATCATCACTCAGGTTGACCCAAAATATACCCTAAGAAAAACACAGGGCGCCCCACCCACGCAAAACATCGCGATCGAGATCATTGACTCGGGTGGAGGTATGAGTGACGAAGCTCTCAAGAACCTGTTCACCCCATTTTTTACTACCAAAAAACGGGGGACCGGGTTAGGCATGGCGATCTCACTTAAAATCGTGGAAAACCACCAAGGAAAAATCAGAGTCCTCTCAAAAAAAAATGTCGGCACTACCGTACAAGTATTCCTTCCCCTGCGCAGGAATGATAGGATGACCTCGTGAGCGACAGACCTAAAATCCTGATCATTGACGACGAAGAAAACATCCGCTTTGTCTTCAAAAAGGCCCTGGAAAAAAGAAATTACATCGTACACACCGCATCCAGCGCCGAAGAAGCCCTGCACAAAATCAAAAGCCAAGAGTACCTCATTGTGTTCTCCGATATCTTTATGGAGGGCATGAGTGGACTCGACCTGCTCCAAGAGGTGAAAAAAGATTCTCCCCAGCTTAAAATCGTGGTGATGACCGCCCAATACACGATGAACAATACCATCGAAGCCATGAGGATGGGCGCGTACGACTACATCTGCAAACCCTTCGACTTCGACGAAATCTACAGCCTGGTGGAGCGAGCCGAAACCAGCAAAAATATCGAAGCTCCGCCGCAACCAGAAACAGCACGGGAAGCAGAAGAGTTTTCCGTCGAGGCCATCGTCGGCAAAAGTAAAAAGATGCAGGGTATTTTTAAGACTATAGGCAAGTCCGCAATGTCCGACCTCGCCGTGCTCATCACCGGCGAAAGTGGAACCGGGAAGGAGATGGTGGCCCGCGCTATGCATTACTATTCTGGACGCAGGGACCAGCCATTCGTTTGCATCAACTGCGCCGCGATTTCCCGTGAGCTCCTCGAGTCGGAATTGTTCGGGCACGAAAAAGGTTCCTTCACCGGGGCCATCGAACAAAAGCAAGGGAAATTTGAAATCGCCAACGGCGGCACATTGTTTTTGGACGAAATCGGCGACATGGAACTCCAGCTCCAAGCAAAAATCCTGCGCGTCTTACAAAACCATGACTTCTACCGCGTTGGTGGAAAAGCGCCCATTGAGGTCAACGTCCGTATCATTGCCGCCACCAATCAGAATCTTGAAGAACTGATGAAACAGAAAAATTTTCGCGAAGACCTATTCCACCGGATCAACGTTCTCAATATTTACGTACCTCCGCTTCGCGCGCGGTTGGAGGACATCACCCTACTCGCCAACCATTTTCTCAAAATACACGGTTCCGGTCTGCCTCACGGCGAAGCATACCTTTCTCCGGAGGTCGAGCATATCTTCAAAAACTATGCATGGCGAGGCAATATCCGCGAACTCGAAAATGTCATCAAGCGAGCTCTGGTTCTTTCGGCGACCGGTCCCATCCTTCCGGAACACCTTCCCGATCACCTCGACTCCGACCCTCAACTTGACGAAACCGATGGACAACTCGAAAACCAACTGAACAAGCTGATTCGCAAATACATCGAACAGAACCAAGAAGTGCAGGATGGAGGTCTCTACGGCGAACTCATCCAGTCTGTCGAAAAACAACTATTCGAAATTATGCTTGATAAACATTACGGAAAGCAGGTCGTCGTCGCCAAAATACTGGGTATCAACCGCAATACCCTCAAGCGCAAGATCGACACTATGAAGATCGAAATTAAGAAGAAGAAAAACTTATAAGGAACAATAAGGGATTCCCTTTGGAACGCCAAGCCATCGTTTCCTATCAAACACCGTCGGGCCAGACGGTGAAAATCATAAAACACTCGTTTCTCTCAATACGCCGGTGGCCGGTGAAGCGTGTTGCATTCGTCGCCGGACTCCATGGGAATGAACTGGAAGGCATTTACCTGTGCCACCTTCTCACCCGACATTTGCGAGGACTGCAGACATCCCAGCCGGAAGCATTCAAAGGCGAAGTACACATCTACCCTGCCATCAATCCGCAGGCCATCGCCACAGGCAACCGCCTGTGGCCTTTTTTCTCGGTCGATATGAACCGCCTGCTCGGTGGCGAAAACGGCAAATCTCTCCCAGCCCAGATAGCGGGAGCATTGCTTGACGATCTTAAGTCGTCTGCCAACATCGTTGTCGATTTTCACGCTAGCAACCTTCACCTCAACGAGGTTCCGCAGATTCGCATCATTGACGGATTTCATAAAAAGCTGATTCCCTTGGCCGTTCATTGCAACACCGACCTTGTCTGGGTACATCCTCCGTCACCTGTTTTCGAATCGACTCTAGGCTATAACCTGAACCGGGCAAAAGTTCGTGCCCTGATTGTCGAGAGTGGAACCTGCCTGCGCCTTAACTGCGATTTCGCAAATAGCCTGTTCAACGGAATGCTTAACCTCCTTTATCAAACCGGCGTTCTGGTTCCCGCCGAGCCGCCTCCACCGGTGGAGCATCCGCTCATGGTACAACCTTCCCAAGTTGCCCTACTCCAGTCCGCACACGCCGGATTGTTCGTCGGACACACCAAGTTGAGACAACATGTTCGTAAGGGAGACACCCTTGGAGAAGTAATCGACCCTGCAGACGGTGATCTCCTGCAAAAAGTGACTGCTCCAGAGACCGGATTCCTCTTCACCCTACGAGAGCATCCTCTGGTCTATCCGGGCTCACCGCTGGCGCGAATTGCCATTAAAGAAACGGACCTGTTGTGAAAGAAACCATTTTCTCCATTCCCGCGCCTCTCAGTCCCACAGCCAACCTCGTAAAATTTTCATGGGAAGGCATGCACCCGAAAGAAACCTTTTCCATCGTTGCCGGACTCCATGGCGACCAGTTGAACAGCATCTATCTTTGCTCGCAACTCATCCAGTTTCTCGATGCTGTCGCGAAGGGGATTGAGCCGGGTTATCGACTGAAGGGCCGAGTCCAAGTCATCCCTGCCGCAAACCTTCTTGCCCTGCAGGAAGGAACGCGCCTGTGGTCGTTCGACGATCTGGACATGGATCTCACCTTCCCCGGCAACGCGCAGGGTGAACTAGCAGAACAGATTGCAGACGCTGTGTTCAAACACACAGTCGACTCGCAATACGGTATTGTACTTCACACCGCTGCCGATCATTACGAAGACGCGCCTCACCTAGTCTGTCTGAATCCAGACAGCGTTACCAAAGACCTTGCGCGGAGCTTAGGTCCGGAAATCGCTCGCAAGCCAGAAGAGTCGCCCGCTTTCCGCCTCAAGCTTTATTACCGGTGGATCAACCAGGGTATTAAGGCGGTGATCGTCTCGGCAGGAAAACCGCATCAACTAAACCAGCCTCTTTGCAAAACTTTATTTTCTGGGCTCGTCAATGCCCTCCTGTGGACCGGGGTTCTAACCTGCAACCAAAAGAAACCGCGAAAACACACGGTGGAATTTTTCGACTCAGGATGCGAACAGCTGATCCATGCTGGAGCCGCAGGACTTTTCATACCGATGGCCAAACCTGGGGCGTCTCTTAAAAAAGGGGAAAAGGTTGGGGAAGTGGTCGATCTGTACACTGGCGCCATCCTCGATTCACCCGTAGCATCGGCAGACGGGTCCCTCGTAACCCTGCGCGATTATCCGATCGTCTACCAAAAAGAACCGCTGGCTGTTTTGCTGGGGAAACGGAAATTTCGCTTTTGGCCGTTTTAAGAGAAGGGGATAGACATATTTCCCATTTTTAAAATGAGCTCATGGTCTCTTCAATCTCCAAAAACGGTTTGAACGTCAAACTTCCGGGTAACTTGCTATAACCGGAATGACTGAAGGTGCTCATTCCTTTACTAATCAACTGGCACCTATTCCTCTGTACAGGAAAGGGTTGATCGGACATCGGTCCATCCAGTATAATGTGTTGATTTACCAAAGGTTTTGGCCATAAAGTCAGGAAGGCCTTGAATCCATGACAGTTTTGCATTCGCCCAATCCGCTCAAAATCGAACAAGCCGCGGAAGGATACCGATATTCAATCGAACCGTTTCTGTTGGCCGACTTCGTCCGACCCCAGCCCGGTTGCCGTATCCTAGACGTCGGAACCGGATGCGGAATCATCCCGCTCCTCCTCATGACATACAGGACCGCTGATGAAATCGTTGCCGTGGAAATCCAAAAATCGCTGTACGACATCGCGGTCCGCAACATCTCACAAAATGATGCGCTTGGGAAAATTCGACTGATTCACAGCGATTTTATCAAAGTGGAACCCGACGCGGTGGACGGGCTGTTCGACCTCATCCTGTCCAATCCGCCATACCGCAAAATCAATACGGGCCGAAGAAACGCGAGTCAGGAAAAAACTGTCGCCCGACACGAGCTGGCAATGGACCTAAAATCGCTTGCAGCAAAGTCCAACGATTTATTAAAGGAGGGGGGAATACTCGTGCTGGCCTATCCACCAATCCGACTTGCCGAGACGCTGGAGCAACTGCGGGCACACCGGCTCTACCCGAACCGATTGCGTTTCGTCCACGGGTACGAGAGCGCGGAAGCACGCATATTTCTGGTCGAGGCCACCAAGGAGCGCCAGGTCGACTGCATCGTCGAACCGCCCCTTTACGTTTATAATAAAGACGGTTCCTACTCGAGTGAAATGGAAGAAATTTATGCTTCCTTTAATTGTTCTGGCCGGACCAACCACGTCGAAGAAAAGCGAAACGGCAGTCGCGCTCGCTGAAAAACTTGACGCAGAGATTATCAGCGCCGATTCCATGCAGGTTTATAAATATTTCGACATCGGCACCGCCAAGCTCTCGCACAAAGACCGGGAGCGGATTCCACACCACCTCATCGACTTTTTGGAACCAGACGAGGAATTCACCGCATTTGATTTCAAGACGCGCGCTTTGGAACATATCAGGAAACTAATTGAACGCAACAAGGTTCCCGTTATGGCTGGAGGAACCGGGCTATATCTCAAGGTCCTGTGCGAGGACTACGACTGTGCCGTGCAAATCGACCCCGAAATCAAAGAACAGATCCAGTTGGAAATAAAAGACAAGGGGCTCCCGCTCATGTACAAAGAACTTCAACAGATCGACCCGGCCTCAGCCGAACGGATTCAACCCGCCGATACGCAACGCATCGAGCGAGCGCTTTCGATTTTCCGGCAAACAGGAAAAACATTATCCGCATTCATCGACGCGAGACCCGCACCTGAGTACGAATTTCCTATCCACACCTTCCTCATCGAGCGTGACCGCAAGGAACTCTACACCAACATTAATCACCGCGTGGATCGCATGATGGAAGCAGGATGGATCGACGAAGTTAAGAGCATCCTCGCCCGAGGATATGCAAAAACCTTAAAACCGTTTCAAGGAATTGGCTATGCCCAAATCGTAAACTATCTGGATGGCAAACTTACTCTGGA